>CALHIO010000140.1 GCA_938030915.1 uncultured Gemmatimonadota bacterium | reverse complement strand
CAGCGAGAGGACCTCTCGCAACAGATCCGCGAACAGGAACTCCAGGTACAAGCGGACCTCGCGATCGGGCTGGAGAACGTCCGAACCGCGTACCAAAGCGCTCTACTCGAGGAGCGCAACCGCGAGCTGGCCGAACAGCAGCTGAATCTCGCGCGCGAGCGATATCAGCTCGGTGCGATCACCTTCGTCGAGCTCGTCGACGCCCAGACTCTCTCGGCACAGGCCGACGCGGACCGAACCGTCGCCGTCTTCGCCTATCACGATGCCGTCACCATCCTCGAGGCGCTCGTCGGCGCTTCCCTACGCTCTCAGAACTGACGCGACCTCATGGAGAATCGTTCGAAGATCATCATCGGCATCGTCGCCGTCGCCGTCCTCGGCTCCGCCGCGGTCCTGTCCGTCATGCGGGGTCGCGAGGGTGGGATCGAGGTCCGGACCGAAGCGCTCGAGACGCGTGATCTGGTCGAGATCGTCACCGCGAGCGGAAACATCCGGGCACGGCGGACGGTCGACATCTCGTCCGATGTGTCCGCGCGGGTGACCCAGCTTCTCATCGACGAAGGGGACGACGTCGACGCAGGCCAGACCCTCCTTCGCCTGGAGCCCGACCAGTACCAGGCCGCCCTCTCTCGTGCACAAGCCCAGCTCGCTCAGTCTCAGGCACAGCAGGGCCAGCAGCGCGCGAGCCTGACTCAGGCCACGCGAGACCGTGATCGTCTCGTCCAGCTGCGGGCTCGTGACTCGCTTCTCGTGAGTCGCCAGCAGCTCGACGACGCTGAAACCCGGGTCGAGGTCCAGACGCAGCTTCTGGAATCCGCACGCTACGGGGTATCTCAGGCGCAGGCAGGTGTGGACGAGGCCGAGGACCGGCTCTCCAAGACGATCTTTACGGCTCCGATGGCCGGAAAGGTTACCCGCCTGAATGTCGAGGAGGGTGAGACGGTCATCATCGGAACCATGAACAACCCCGGCTCGCTCGTGCTCACGATCTCGGACCTCTCCGTCATCGAAGTCGTGGTTCAGGTCGATGAGACCGAGGTGTCCGAGATCGCCCTCGGGGACAGCGCGTCGATCCGGATCGATGCCTTCCCCGA
The DNA here is from genome assembly GCA_938030915.1 of uncultured Gemmatimonadota bacterium. Classification (GTDB taxonomy): domain Bacteria; phylum Gemmatimonadota; class Gemmatimonadetes; order Longimicrobiales; family Gaopeijiaceae; genus UBA2589. Next base: position 9,185 of record CALHIO010000140.1, on the reverse strand, counting down.
CCAGGAGTTCTCCGGCCGGGTGACGGAGATCGGCAACTCGGCGATCAACCCACCGAGCCAGCAGCAGGGCAACCAGCAGGCTGCGATCGACTTCGAGGTCGTGCTGACGCTCGATGAGACCGACGCACCGCTCCGGCCCGACCTGTCGGCCACGGCGGACATCATCGTCGAGTCCCGCTCCGACGTCGTAGCTGTCCCGATCATCGCCCTCACCGTCCGGGACGCCGACGACGTCGAGGCCGACGTCGCGGCCACCGCCGATGGCACGATGCCGTCGGACGTCGAGGGCGTCTTCCTCGTCGGCGACGATAACGAGGTCACCTTCCAGCCGATCGAGGTCGGGATCGCTGGCCAGGAATACTTCGAGGTGATCTCCGGGCTGTCCCCCGGGGACGTCGTGGTCGCCGGACCGTATCAGCGGATCCGACAGCTTCGTGAGGGTGATGTGATCTCGATCATGGACGATGAAGGCGCGACCGAGGGCGACGAGAACTAGCGATGCATCTCTGGGAGGGTGTCGCGCTCGCGTTTCAACAGATTCGCTCGGAAAAGCTGAAGTCGTTCTTCAGTCTACTGGGTGTCATCCTGGGCGTGATGTTCCTCATCGTAGTCGTCACGGTCGTCGAGGGGTTGGATCGTTATGTCCGCGAGGATTTCACCTCGCAGATCTTCGGCGTGAATACCGTCACCCTCCGACGGGCCGAGTCGGTCAATATCAACCGCAGCCGCGAGGAGCGCCGGGCCATCGCCCGCCGACCACGTCTGACGTTCGATGATGCCGACGCCCTGCGTGAGCGACTCACCCTCCCTGCCAGGGTCTCGGTCGAGAGTGACGCGGGGACGAGCGTCGTGGGCGACAACGGGCGAACAGCGGGTGGTGTCCGCCTCGTGGCCGCGGATGCCGAGATCTTCGATATCCGTGACCTCGGGGTCGAAGTAGGGCGAGCATTTTCGGCTCAGGAGGCCGAAAACGGCACGCCGGTCGTCGTGATCGGCTTCGAGACGGCGGATCGGGTCTTCGAGGGTCTCGAGCCGCTGGGGCGCTCTCTGCGGATCCGCGGCTTTCCCTACCGGATCATCGGCGTGCTCGAGGAGCAGGGCTCCCTGTTCGGTCAGTCTCTCGATAACCAGGTCTTCGTTCCGGCCAGGTCCCCGGCGCGCGCCATCACCGCGCCCCGCGGATATATCGACTCGGTCATCCTTCAGGCAGTGAACCCGGACCAGTTACGGGACATTCAGCTGGAGGCCGAGGGTATCATGCGGTCCCGCCGACAGCTCCGGCCGACAGAGGAGGCCAACTTCGCGCTCGAGACGGCGGACGAGGCGATCAGCTTCTGGAACACGATCTCCCGGATTCTCTTCACGGCGCTGCCGATGCTGGTCTCGATTTCGCTCGTGGTCGGCGGGATCGTGATCATGAACATCATGCTGGTCTCGGTAATGGAGCGGACCCGTGAGATCGGGGTCCGGAAGGCGCTCGGGGCTCGTCGCCGCGACATCCTGACCCAGGTGCTCATCGAGTCGGCGACGCTCTCGACGGTCGGAGCTGCGTTCGGGGTCGGCGTCGGCCTCACGATCGCCAAGGCGGTTGAAGCGGTGTCAGTGATTCCCGCGGCGGTCGCTCCGCGGTGGGTCACCCTCGGGGTGATCCTGGGTCTCACGGTTGGCGTCGTCGCCGGCGTCTACCCTGCGTCCCAGGCGTCGAAGCTCGATCCCGTCGATGCGCTCAGGTACGAATGAGCGATGACGGGCAGACCCGCGCTCGAGCGAGCGGATATCGTCCACCTCGGGGAGCGAGTGGACTGTCGGCACTGACGGAGGGCTTCCTGATCGCATGGGAGGCCATACGCGCGAACCTTCTTCGATCGGTCCTGACCGTCATGGGTGTCGCGGTCGGCGTCTCCGTGGTGGTCGCCTTCGGCGCTCTGATGACCGGACTGCGCTCGAGTGTGCTGGATGCCTTCGAGGCCGCGGGTCCCGACAACTTCGTCGTCACGCGCTTCGACTTCACGGCGATCACGATCAACGACGACGGTGCCCGCCCCCCCTGGTGGGGCAAACCCGTGATCGAGCCCGAGGAGGCCCGTCGGATCGAATCCCTTCCGTCCGTCTCGGATGCCCTGTACGACCTGACGCAGTTCCAGGTCGATATCGCCTACGAGAGCGAGGAGATGCAGAACGTCATCGCTCAGGGCTCCTCGGCGGGCTGGTCTGCCTACCAGATCGGAGACTTCCTCGTCGGGCGTGACTTCACGCCGGCCGAGGTCGAGCAAAATCGAGCCGTCGTCGTCCTCTCGTCGGGACTGGCCGAGCAGCTCTTCGGTCGGCAGGACCCCGTCGGCCGACGCGTACGGGTCAGCAATGTCTTTCGGGGGACCCAGGAGCCGTTCACCGTGATCGGTGTGTATCAGCCGGAGGAGAACATCTTCTCCGCCGCCTTCCAGAACTGGGCGATCTTCCCATGGACCGCCTCGATCAGGCGACTCAGGCAAAGCAAGTTCCAGGCTCAGATCCTGGTCGTGCCCGAGGTCGGCGTGTCAGCGGATCGCGCCAAGGACGACGTCATCGCGGCCATGCGTGGGATGCGCGGGTTGGGGCCCCGGGACGAGAACGATTTTGCGATCACCTCGTCGCAGCAGATCGCCGACATCTTCAATCAGCTCACGGGCGTCTTCTTCCTCGTGATTCTCCTCCTTGCATCGGCGGGGTTACTCGTCGGCGGCGTGGGGGTCATCGGGATCATGCTCATCTCGGTCACGGAGCGGACCCGTGAGATCGGAGTGCGAAAGGCGATCGGCGCCACACGGCGGGAGATCCTCTGGCAGTTCCTCGTCGAGGCGTCCCTCCTGACGAGTGCGGGCGCAGCTGCCGGGCTGCTTATCGGTTGGGGCATGGCCGAGATCGTCGCCGCCGTCAGCCCCGTACCGGCCGAAATCCCGACCTGGGCCGTCATCGCGGCCTTGGGCATGGCCGCAGGGACCGGTATGCTGTTCGGACTCCTACCCGCATACCGGGCCGCGCGCCTCGAGCCTGTGGTAGCCCTCAGATACGAATAGTTCATGGCCGAACTGGACTCGCCACTCGATCTCCTCGCCATCATGGCTCATCCGGACGATGCCGAGCTCCTTTGTGGGGGCACGCTCGTCAAGAGCGCCTCGCGCGGGAAGCGCGTCGGAGTCATAGACCTGACCGCTGGGGAGATGGGCAGCTCCGGTTCCGTGGAGACCCGCGCCCGAGAGGCCGCGAACGCCGGCGTACAACTGGGGCTCGCGATCCGCGCCTGTGCTGAGCTTCCCGACTCGAACCTTCAGAACGATCACGAATCGCGGCTCGTAGTCGCGGCCCTGATCCGGGCCTTCCGGCCTCGCGTGGTCATCACGCACTGGACCGTCGGACGCCATCGGGACCATCGGATCGCCTCGGAGCTCGTCCGCGACGCATGCTTCCTTTCGGCGCTGCGCAAACTGGACATCCCCGGAGAGCCGTTCCGACCACACAAGCTCGTCTACGCCACAGCGTTCCGGGAGGACGCCGAACCCCCGGATTTCGTGGTCGATATCACGGAGCAGATGGACCGAAAGCTGGACGCGATCTCGGCGTACGCGTCGCAGTTCGACGGTGCCGTTCAGGCTGGGGAGGTCTTCCCCGGAGGAGGCCGTGATCTCATCGCGCAGATTCGAGCGAAAACGGCGCACTACGGCTCACTGATCCGGGTTCGCTACGGTGAGCCGTACCGGCTCGACGAAACGATGGAAGTCGATGAGCTCTCGGAGCTCGGCGTGTCGACCTTCTGACGCTTACGGAATCACGCAGGAGACCTCGAGCAGCAGCCGGCGCCACGACGGCACCTCGGACCCCCGAACGCGAAGCGTGATCGCGGTCGCGACGCCTCCGCTCGACATCCACGGCCACAGCCACCAGCACACATCCGGCGGCAGGTGGCCGATCGGCTCGCCGGCCGCGGTGTGAACCCAGACCTCTGGATCTTCCTGAACCGGGGGGTCGGCCACGAGTCGCACGACATCTCCGTCGTGAAGACTGTCGATATGTCGATCCCGTCCCGCGAACACGGTCCCGTGCACAGTCGCCCTGAAGTTCGCGGGTTGGCCGTCTGGAAACGGTGGGGACGATCGCGGCATCTACACTCCGCGCGGGTCACGTAGTGGGCGCTCGGCCCGACCCGATTAACTTACGGGTCGCTCCACTCCAGGCAAATCAGCGCTTCAGCATGTCCTCCGTATATCTCGATCACGCAGCGACGACGCCCGTCCGGGACGATGTCATCGCCGCCATGGAGCCGTATTTGACGGCCCGGTTCGGGAATCCGTCGAGCGCGCATCGGTGGGGCCAGGAAGCCTCGGCGGCACTCGAGCACGCACGAGCCCGGCTCGCCTCGGCGATCGGCGCCCGCCCGTCCGAGATCCGCTTCGTTCGGGGTGGCACGGAGTCCGACAACCTCGCCATCATCGGTGGGGTCCGGGCGCTCGCCCGTGAGGGCGCGACGCCGGTTCTTCTCGCGTCGGCGATCGAACACAGCGCGGTTCTCGAGCCCGCAGGGTGGCTCGAAGGCCGCGGCGAGACCGAGTTGCGCCTGATCCCGGTGAGCCCGGACGGCAACCTCGGTCTGGATCGCGTCTCCGACCAGCTGGACGCGCGGCCCTCCCTCGCTTCCGTCATGTGGGCCAACAACGAGACCGGCCTCCTCTTGCCCATGGACGAGGTGGTGTCGTGGGCCCGGACGTCGTGCACGGTCGTGCATACCGATGCATCTCAAGGCGTGGGAAAGGTCCCGATCGACGTCGGTGAGGTCGAGGTCGACCTCCTGACTGCGACCGGCCACAAGCTCGGGGGACCGCGTGGGTGCGGGGTACTTTTCGTTCGCGACGGAATCGAGATCGAGCCGCTGATCTTCGGAGGCGGTCAGGAGCGAGCGCTGCGTCCCGGCACGGAAGACGTCGCCGGAGCGGTCGGCCTCGCCGAAGCGATCCACCTCGCAGTCCGCGACCTGGAAGCGTCCGGGCCGCGCATGGCCGCCCTGCGAGACCGGCTTCAGGGCCGACTCCTCGATGCGATCCCGGGGCTCCGACTGAACTGTGGCGACGCCCCGCGCGCGCCTCACGTGCTCAGCCTCGGTCTACCCGGCATCCGGAACGGGGCTGATTTCCTCATGGCACTCGATCTGGAAGGGGTCGCGGCGTCCGGCGGGTCCGCGTGCCACACTGGGGCTGCCGCCGCAAGCCATGTGATCTCGGCGCTCTACGGCTCGGATGACCCGTTCGCTACGGTCCGTCTCTCGGTGGGTCGCGCCTCGACGGAGGACGAGGTCGACCGCGGCGCGGAGGTCGTCGCGGAGGTATGGAACCGGATGAAGAGCCCATGAGCCGCGTACTCGTCGCGATGTCGGGGGGCGTGGATTCTTCCGTCGCCGCCGCGCTCCTGGTCGACGCGGGCCACGAGGTGATCGGCGTCACGATGAAGACGTTCTGCTACTCCGACATCCCGGCACACGGCAAGACGTGCTGTGGCCTGGACGGGATCATGGACGCGAAGCGCGTGGCGTCGACGCTGGGTATTCCTCACTACGTCTTTGACGTCGAGGAAGACTTCACGCGCGATGTCATCGATGACTTCGTGGCGGAATACGCCCGCGGTCGTACGCCCAATCCATGCGTACGCTGTAACTCCAACACGAAGTTCCGGGACCTGCTCGCCAGGGGCGAAGCGCTTGGATGTGATCGGATCGCGACAGGTCACTACGTGCGCGTCGAACACGGCTCGGGGGGGACCACGCTGCTCCGCGGCCTCGACGACGGCAAGGATCAATCGTACTTCCTGTGGGGCCTGCCGCCCGAGATGCTGCCACGGCTTCTCTTCCCGGTCGGAGAGCTGACCAAGACCGAGGTCCGAGAGCAGGCGAGAGCGCTCGAGCTCACGACCGCGGACAAGCCGGAGTCGCAGGAGATCTGCTTCGTCCCAACAGGTGATTACAGGGATCTCCTGCGCAAACGTCTGGGGCCCGTTCACCCCGCCCTGGAGCCGGGCACGATCGTCCGGTCGAACGGGACAGTCGTCGGAGAGCACGCCGGATTCGCCGGTTTCACCGTCGGTCAGCGGCGAGGCCTGGGCGGAGGGTTCGCCGAGCCGATGTTCGTCCTCGAGGTCCGACCGGACACCAAGGAAGTGGTGGTCGGCACCCGGGACGAGCTCCTCGGCGCAGCAGTCACCGTCCGCGAGCTGAACTGGCTCACGACACCCCCGACCACGGGGGACGACGTCCGCGTCCAGCTGCGGTACCGGGCACCCGCCGTGCCCGCCACCGTGGGTGACGTCGGCGCCGAGCTGCGGCTCGAGCTGGGCAATGCCCAGCCGGCCATCACACCCGGGCAGTCCGCAGTGCTGTTCGATGGAGACCGCGTACTCGGTGGTGGTCGAATCGCGTAAGCTCCGAGGCCACGTCGAGAAACAGCGCTCGCCCGCGGTCGCTGCTAGTGCTTGAGGCCGCTCGCCTCCGCGAACTCCTCCATCGCCTTTCGATCTTCGTCGGAGAGTTTGTCGGGCACCGACACGACCACCTCGACGAACTGGTCGCCGATGCGGTCCCCCTTCTCGATACCCTGCTTCCGGATTCGGAATCTCGTCCCGGACTGCGTCCCCTCGGGAATCGTAAGTACGACACGCTTCCCGGAGATCGTGCGCACCTTGATCTTCGAACCGAGCGTCGCCTGAACGATGTTGATCGGAACGCTGACATGCACGTCGAGACCGTCCCGCGTGAAGAATCGGTGCGGCTTCACCTTATACGTGATGATCAGGTCCCCGGGCGGGCCGCCGGCGCGCCCCCGTTCACCCTGCCCCGACAGGCGCACCTTCGTGCCCGTCTCGACCCCGGGTCGAACATTCAGAGAGATCTTTCGCTGCTGGCGCACCGCTCCGCGGCCAGAGCACGAGCTGCACGGCGTCTCGGGCAGCTTACCGCGACCAAAGCACGCCGGGCACGGTCGCTTCACCGCGAATCCACCCTGGCCGAAGGAGATGTTTCCGGTGCCCTTGCACTCTTCACACCGCTTGACCGACGTCCCGGGCCTCGCGCCGTCACCACCACACGTCGCACAGTCTTCCGTGATCGCCACATCGACCGAGATCTTCCCACCCTTCGCTGCAGTCAGGAACGGAATTTCGACGACGTACTCGACGTTCTCTCCCTTCCTGCGCGGCGACCTCGCCGTCTGACTAACCGATCCCGAGGACGGAGCACCATCCGGCCCTCTCTTCCCCAAGTCAAAGAGCGAGGAGAAGAGGTCGGAGATGTTGCCGAAGCCGCCTTGAAAATCGTCGAAGGAGAAGCCCGGGTCTCCGCCGGGGCCTCCCGGAGGCCTTCCGCCACCTGGCCGCGGACCGAACCCGAAGGATCCGAGCTTCCGCATTTGATCGTACTGCTTCCGCTTCTGAGGATCGCTGAGCACGGAGTACGCCTCACCGACCTCCTTGAAGCGCTCCGCAGCCGTCTCGTCGCCCTGATTCGCGTCGGGGTGGTACTTCTTCGCCAGCTTGCGATAGGCCTTCTTGATCTCGTCGCCGTCCGCCTTCTCCGGGACGCCGAGGATCCTGTAGAAGTCCTTCGCCTTCGCCGCTGCCGCCATCGACGTTTCAGCCCTGCGTGAAGACGCTGACCCGTGCGGGGCGCACGAGAATTCCCTTGAGCGAATACCCCTTCTGGAAGACCTGAGCGACCTCGTCGACCTGCTCGTCGGCCTCGGCGGGCACGCGCATCATCGCTTCCATGCGCTCGGGATCGAACGCTTCGCCCAACGGATCGATCGTCTCCGCGCCGGAGTCCTCGAGCGTGCGAACGAACTTCCGTTCGACCAGGTCGATCCCCTCCATGATCGCCTCGACCGTCGCATTGGATAGGTCGAGCTCAGCGACCCGTTGCAGGTCATCGAGCACGTCCAGGAACTTCCCGACGAGGTCGGCCTGAGCTCGCGCCCAGGCGCTCAGACGCTCCTGCTCGGAACGGCGGCGGAAATTGTTGAACTCGGCCACCAGCCGAAGGTGACGGTCGTGGAGAGCATCGAATTCGTCACGGAGGGTGCCCAGTTCCGTCGACTCCCCCGTCGGGTCTCGTCCCACCGCAGATCGTCCCGCCTCGGAGGGAGGATCGGCGATGCCGTCCACGGGGCCCTCATCGGTACCGGCGGCGTTCACCGACTCCGGGGTCGGGTCGGCACCCTGTCCGTCCGATTCTGCCGTCTCATCGTGCTCGTTTTCGATCTGCGCGTCCGTCATTCTCTGACCATGGGTCGCGGGTTCAGCGACTCGAAAGATACAACAGGGCCGGTCAGGGGTTCATCCCTTCCGGAAGATCCAGCAGGCGGCGATACACGTCCGCCAGAGCGGCCTGTCCAGCGCGTGCCCGGACCGCGTACCGATCTCCCGAGTAGCGGCCCACGAACGATCGGACGTCTCCCCTTACGCAACTCCCGATCCATACGGTTCCAACAGGTTTTTCTTCACTGCCTCCACCCGGACCCGCAATCCCCGTGATCCCGATGCCCACGTCTGCGCCCAGCCGATGAGCAATCCCCTCGGCGAGCTGCCGGGCAACCGTCTCGGAGACCGCGCCGTGCCTCTCGATATCCTTCGCCCGAACACCGACGTGCTCGACCTTCACCTCGTTCGAGTAGGCGACGACACCCCCCACGAAGATCTCCGAGGAGCCTGCGAGATCGGTGATGCGTTTGGCGATCAGTCCTCCCGTGCAGCTTTCGGCCGTCGCGATCGTCATTCCACGAGCGCGTAACTCCCGGTTGACGGCTTCGGCCAGATCACCCGTCGCGGACTCGAACCGATAGGGGGCAACCACGTCCTCGATCGCGGCGAGAAGTGGTTCGATGCGAGTCATCGCATCTTCCATCGATCCTCCTCGCGCAGAGAGCCGCAGATCGACCCCGTAGAGGTCCGGGAGATAGGCGAGACCGACGTCGTCTCTGTCGGCGCGCTCCACGGCAGCCAGACGCTCTTCGATGCGTGGGGTGAGCTGTGACTCCGCAATCCCGGTGGTATGCACCACGTGGTGCCAGATTCGATGGGTCCCGGCGGGAAGGATCGCGCTGAGGTGCGGCCGCAGTGCACCGGACACGATGGCCTCAAGTTCCCGAGGCACGCCGGGCAACAGGACGATCATC
>CALHIO010000139.1 GCA_938030915.1 uncultured Gemmatimonadota bacterium | reverse complement strand
GCTCCTGCCCTTCCCCGGGCGCATCAAGAGCGTCGCGCTCGCCACGCTCGGTGGGGTCCTGCGCCCTCTGTCCAAAGCGGCAGGAGGGGGTGTCGCCCTCATGCTCGCCGACTCACCGCGGCTTCTTCCCATCGCGACGGTCGGGGCGGCGGGGATCGCGGTCGGCGCGTACTCGCGTCACCGAAAGCTCTACATGAGCGCGCTGGAAAGTGCACTCACGCGACACGCGGTCGACATGTCGGAAGTGTCCTCCACGCCGCTCGTTGTCGACCGAAGCATGATCGCCGTGATCGACCGTGCCCTGCAGGACAGTGACGCCACAGTAGTGATCTTCGCTACCTCGATGCTGGAGCAGCTGCCCGCCGAGGAAGCCCTGCCCCGGCTCGCACAGCTCATTCAACACGAAGTCCCCGAGGTACGGGCCGAGGCCGCGTCGGTCTTCGGCCGCATCGATGCCCCGCTCGACTTCGCGGCCGGGATGTCGATCGCAGCACGACTCGCGGAGGAGGACGTCGCCTACGTGGTGGCAGCTCTGCTGGACAGCGTGGGGCGAGCCGGTGGTATCAAACCGAGCCAGCTCGTGCGCTTCCTTGAGCACGACGACAACGACGTGCGCCGTGCCGCCCTTGTGGCCCTTGCACGACTCGAATGGATCGAGACGGACGAGACGATACGCTCGATGCTCACCGACGGCTCCACCCGGGACCGTACCCTCGCGTCCGGTGCGGTGGGCGAGCTCGAGCGGACAGACTTCATGAACGAGCTTACCGACCTGATCGAGGAGCCCGAGGTCCGACCCGTAGCGCTTGATGCCCTCGCCCGACTCGGTTCGGCGGCCGTGCCCGTGCTGGCGAGCGTGCTCGACCGTCGAGACCTGCCTCTGCCCCTGAGACGCACGGTCATCAGCGCGCTCGCGAATATCAAGGATGAGCAGGCAAAGACCACGCTCCTGGCCCTCGTCAACGAGCCGGCGCTCGGTCCGGCCGCCCTCCACTCGCTGAGCCGAATGCGCCAGGCCGGAACGATCGAGGCAATCGAGGAAGCCGAGCTCATAACGATCCTGCGGGAACAGATGCAGAGCGGTCTGCTCCTGTCGGCTGCGTCGTCCATCATTCGCTCCAAGGCGGCAGGCCCGAAAGACTCATTCATCGCGGCAGAATTGCAGGGATTGCACAGCCGGTCCGTACGTCGCGTGATGAAGGTTCTGGCCCTCTCCTACGACCCCAAACGGATTGCGACGATCGATTCGGCACTGCTGAGTGACAACTCTGCCCGCCGGAGCAATGCACTGGAGCTTCTTGAGGGTACGATCGACCAGGCGAGCAGCGAGTTCATCATGCCGTTCATGGAGGTCGTGGCCGAAGGCATGCCTCTGCAGCGTACCATCGAGCTGATTCCGAATGGACGACGCGTTCAGAAAACACCTGCCGAGGCGTTGGTCGACCTGGACGACTGGTGGACCCGCGCCCTTGCCCTGCACTACCTCGGACGGGATGCGGAGATTGCGCTTCCCGGCCGTTCGAAAGACGATGTCACCGAGGAATCCGATATGATACCGCTCATCGAGAAGGTCATGATCCTGAAAGGATCGGAGTTCTTCCGGAATTTCCCGGGCTCCGAACTCGCGGGTATCGCGGCGCTCACCAAAGTCGTCCATGTTCAGAAAGACGAGATCATCTTCGAGCAGGGCGAAGAAGGCGATGCCTTCTACATCGTCGTTCAGGGCGCCGTCAAGATCACACGAGGCGCGACGAATCTCGCCACGCTCGGCTCACGCGAGGGCTTCGGAGAGATGGCGATCCTCGACAACGAGGCGCGCTCGGCCTCCGCAACCGCAGCAGAGGATACGACGCTTCTGTCGCTCGACCGCGATTCATTCGACCTGGTGATCGAGCAAAACCCTGTTGTCGCTCGCGGCGTCTACCGGGTGCTCACCGAGCGCCTTCGCAACACGCTGGCCCAGGTAGCGGCGGGCTAGTACGTCACCGTCCCGCCCGAACTTCCCCTCGCCGGGGGTGAGGGATGCTAGATCCTGCCGAGAATCCAGCTCAGCACGAGCCGGACGATTCTTCGTGCGATCGTAGTCATGATGGCCCTTACGGACGGGCGGTGGCGGGGGTTTCCGTCTCGGGGATCCGGACACGGCTCAACCGGAGCGAGTTACTCACTACGCTGATCGATGAGAACGCCATCGCCACCGCCGCCAGGATCGGGTGAAGCGCCCGAAGCATCATGGGTAGAACGGTCAGGGAATAGAGCGCGCCCGCGGCGATCGGAATCAGCGCCGTGTTATAGAAGAACGCCCAGAAGAGATTCTGCTCGATCGTTCTCATCGTGCGGTCGCTCAGCGCCAGCGCCTCCGGCACAGCCCTGAGGTCTCCGCGCATGAGGACCACGTCGGCCGTCTCCATCGCGACGTCGGTCCCCGTGCCGATCGCGATCCCGACGTCCGCGAGTGCGAGGGCCGGCGCATCGTTGATGCCGTCTCCGACCATCGCGACGGCTCCTCCCGACTCTGCCTGAAACGCCCGAACCACGTCCGCCTTCTCACCGGGGAGCACTTCGGCACGAACATCATCGACACCGACCTCATCAGCGATCGCCCGCGCCACAGCCTCGCGGTCTCCAGTGAGCATGACCACGCGCAATCCGCGCGCCCGCAACGCCGTTACAGCATCCTTCGAGCCCTCCTTCACCGCATCGGCAACACCGATAAGCCCCGTCACCTGGCCTTCGACGGCGACCCAGAGCGGGGTCTGCGCGGTGGCTTCGACCCCTCGGGCACGCTCCATCCACTCGACGGGAGCCTCGATGTCGAGTTCCCCCATGTAGGCAGCAGTCCCGACAGCGAGAGCCCGGCCTCCGACGCGACCATGCACGCCCCGGCCCGGAACCGCCTCGAAATCCCGGACCTCCGAGGCTTGCACTCCACGCGATCTTGCCTCGTTCACGACTGCGCGGGCGATCGGGTGTTCACTGAGTGCTTCGACCGACGCGGCCAACCGTACCAGTTCATCCGAATCGAACCCGCCATTCACGACGACGCTTCGTACCGCGGGACGGCCCAGCGTGATGGTCCCGGTTTTGTCGAGCAGGATGGTGGAGACGTCTCGCGCGCGTTCGAGCGCCTCGGAACTCCGAAAGAGGATGCCCCGTCCGGCGGCCCGACCGGTTCCAGCCATCACCGCAGTCGGCGTCGCCAGTCCCAGCGCACAGGGGCACGCGATCACGAGGACAGCCACGAGTCGGACGAGAGACTCGGTGAAGCCGGCATCGGTCCCGAGCCACCAGATCGCGAAGGTCGCCAGCGCGATCAGGATGACCACGGGAACGAAGACACTGGCCACGCGATCGGCCAGCCGCTGAATGGGGGCCTTCGACCCTTGAGCCTCCTGAACCATACGAACGACCTGAGCAAGCGCGGTCTCGGCGCCGACGCGCTCGGCCCGCATGCTGAAGGCGCCCGTGAGATTGACCGTCCCGCCCGTGACGCCGTCACCGACCGATTTCTCGATCGGCAGGCTTTCGCCGGTCAGCATGCTTTCGTCGACCGCAGAGGCTCCGTCAGAGACGCTTCCGTCGACGGGCACGCGTTCACCCGGTCGTACGAGAAGCATGTCCCCGACGGCGACTTCGTCGACGGGTACGGATTCTTGTCCCGAGTTCGACAGCCGAGTGGCCAACGGCGGCCGTAACTCCATGAGCTCACGGATCGCTGCCCCGGTCTCTCCCTTCGCCCTCATCTCGAGCACCTTGCCCAGCTTGATCAGGGTGATGATCAATGCGGCGGTCTCGAAGTAGACGTGTGTGCCGAACGTCTCGATCCCATTGGTCAGGGCAGCCGCGACCACGACGGACCACCCGAACGCCACGCTCGAGCCGAGTGCCACGAGGACGTCCATATTCGCAGCACGGTTCCGCAGCGAAGTCCACGCACCCACGTAGTAGTCCCACCCCACCCAGAACTGGACGGGCGTGGCCAGCGCAAACATCGACCAGTTCACCCAAGGTGCATGTGCCCACGGACCCAGCACGCCGAAGTCCCGTGCCATGCTGAGCACGAAGAGGGGCCCGGCAAAGGCCACGCCGGTCCAGAACTTTCGCTCCTGGTCCGCGATCTCCTGGGCCCGGACCAATGCCTCGGTGTCGTCGAGGTCATGCCCGTCCTCCGCCTGAACGACGCCATACCCAGCACGCTCGATCCGCTCGATCATCGTATCGACGGAGACCTGCTCGGGGTCGAAGCGCACGGTGGCGCGCTCCGACGCGTAATTCACCGTCGCCTCGTCGACGCCGGGCGTCTTGCGCAGGGTACGCTCCACGGTCGCCACGCAATTGGCGCATGTCATCCCGGTGACAGGGATGATGCGTTCTTCGAGTCGGGCGCTCACGTCACGGTTGCGGGCTGATCGGGGTCGATGTCCGGGCGTCAGCCCGCAGGCGGAAAATTGATCTCCTTCATGGTGTCCTCGATCACGACCCAATCGGTCGCGTCAGGGTCCCAGGAGATCGTCACGCGCCTGCTCGCCTGCTCAGCCTTTACGAAATCCACACCGTCGAGCTCACCCACCTCGCGCTCGATCGTCTCCA
>CALHIO010000138.1 GCA_938030915.1 uncultured Gemmatimonadota bacterium | reverse complement strand
ATTCGGGTCACGATCGAGGCCCTCACCGCGATCGACTGCGGGTCTGGTGAGCGGTTTCCTCGGGGTAGGCCTGCTCGCCGGCTCGCCGGGTGTCGGTGCCGGGGGGGGACTGGAACTGCTGGGTGCGGTCCTGGTCCTCGGCGGCAGCCTGTGCTGGGCGACCGGCTCGCTGGTCTCGCGCTACGCCGAGGATCCGCCTCGCCCGCGCATGCTCGTCGCGACGCAGATGCTTTCGGGTGGGCTCGTGTTCGCGGCGCTGTCACTTGGCTTCGGTGAGTTGAATGGCTTCTCGATCGCCCAGGTTTCCGCGAGATCATGGGGTGCATTCGTGTACCTGATCATCGCGGGTGCTCTGATCGGCTACGCTGCGTACATCTGGCTGCTCACGGTTGAGTCCCCGTCGCGGGTCGGGACCTACGCCTACGTGAATCCGGTCGTTGCGCTGTGCCTCGGATGGGCCTTCGCCGACGAGCCCCTGACCTTCCGCTCCATGCTCGCGGCGGCGATCATCCTCGCCTCGGTCGTGGTGATCACCACGGACACCCGACCGAGGGCACCTCGTGGCGAGCGGAAGACCGGGGAGACGCAGGCGACATGATCATCAGGCAGGAGGTACTCCCGGAGTCGAACGGGCTCGTCCCCGGGGTCGACGCGGCCACGGAGACGAACATCATCCTCTCCTTGCTGGTCGTCCTGCTGATCTTTTTCGTACGCCGTGCGGTGCTCGCGGTGGTTCACGGTCAGACCGACGACGCCGGACTCCGTTATCGATGGGCCAAGCTGTCGGCGACCGTGGGCTTCGGTGTCACGGTACTCCTGCTGGTGCAGATCTGGTTCACGGCCATCCGCTCGATCGGAACGTTCCTCGGGTTGCTCTCCGCCGGTCTCGCGATCGCGCTCAAGGACATCGTCACCGATCTGGCTGGCTGGATCTTCATCATGTGGCGCCGTCCGTTCGATCTGGGCGATCGGATTCAGATCGGGGCGCATGCGGGTGACGTCGTCGATCGCAGCCTTTTTCAGTTCACGATCATGGAGATCGGGAACTGGGTCAGTGCGGATCAAAGCACGGGACGGTTGATCCACATCCCGAACGCGAAGGTGTTCACCGAGCCGCTCGCCAACTACGTCGCGGGCTTCCCGTATCTGTGGAACGAGCTGAGGGTCGAGGTCACGTTCGAGAGCAACTGGCGCCGGGCCAAGATGCTTTTGGAGGAGCTCGCAAAGGACCATACCGTCGATCTCAGCAAAGAGGAGCATCGCGGCAGGGCCCGCGATGAGCAGCGTTTCCTGATCCGATACCGCAAGCTGACGCCCGTAGTGTACGTGTCGGTCGCGGATAGCGGAGTAGAGCTCACGCTCCGGTATCTGTGTCGCCCCAGGGAGCGTCGAGGGTCCGCCAGCACGCTGTGGGAGCGCGTCCTCGACGCGTTCGATCAGCACCCGGATGTGACGCTGGCGTACCCGACCCAGCGCGTCAATCTGGCCCGAGAGGTCCTCTCCGAGTCCTCCGATCCGGCTCGGCCCGGCCAGGAAGAAGGGAGCTTGTCGACACCCGGATCGTAGTGGGTCTTCCCGGGCGAAACGCTTACATTCCTCGACCCGTAGGGCATGGGGTCGTACACTTAAGTTCGAGCATGACGTCCAAATCCGGAGGTGTCCGGGGCGGCACCCCCCAACGCGAGCAGCGATGCGGCTTTTCGTAGGCATCAACTTCCCCAAGAAGCAGCGGGCGAAGGTGCACCGGGCGGCGCGCGCATTGCGGGATCGTGAATTGCCCGTGCGGTGGATCGAGCCGGACAATTTCCATGTCACGCTGAAGTTTCTGGGCGAGGTCCGACGGGAGCAGGTCGACGACGTGACCGCCGCGATCGAGCGTGCGGCGGCGTCCACGCGTCCCTTCCAGACCGAGATCGGGGGATTCGGGGCGTTTCCCACGGTGCGCCGACCGAACGTGATCTGGCTCGGGGTGGAGGCGTGCCCGGAACTCAGATGCCTCAAGCAGGACCTCGAGTGGGCGCTGGGAGATGCGGGCTTTCCTGCCGAGAGTCGGTCCTTCCACCCGCACGTGACGCTGGGACGAGCGCAGGATGCGGGAGGAGCGGGTGCGTTCCGGGAGTTGGACGGCGTTTTCGCGTCACTTCAGTTCGAAGACGCAGTGAAGGTTCACTCCATCGAGCTGATGCGCAGTCACCTGTCCCGAGACGGAGCCCGCTACAGCGTGGTCTCTTCTGTTCGCCTGGGTTCGACATGACCGCGCACCGAAGCCTGGCTACTCTGGCTGGGGCCCTGCTCGTGCTCGCCGTCGGGGCAATCCTGCGCGGGTCGGAACCCTCGGCGTCCCGGGTCGCCGGTGTGCCGGACGACGCTCGCCCCCCCTCGACCGCGGCCCCGTTAGGCGACCTCGTGGCGATGGACGTGCTCGCCGCGCGCACGGTCGATCGGCTGCTTCTCTTCCGGACCGGAAACAGTACGTCATCGATGACACTTGGGGCGGAAGAGGTCACGGCGCTCCTGACCGGGGGGCTGCCAGGCTTGCTACCCAGAGGTGTGACGAACATCGCGGTGCACCTTCAGGGCGGGGGGATCGTGCTACGGGCCGACGTGATCACAGGAGCGTGGTCCGGTGCGCATCGACTGCGTCCTTGGCTCGTCGTTCTTCCGGACACCGTGTCCGCCCAACTCGACGGGACGATCGTCCGCGTCGGTCGGAGGCTCGTATTCGAGGCTACGTCGGCCCGCGCGCAAGGCGTCCCCCTTCCCGAGGCGGTCCTTGATGCCCTGGTTCGTGAGCTTCCCACGAGCTTCGAAGCTTCTAACGGCCCGGTGCTTCGGGTTTCTCTCCCCGATGGAATCGCCGACGTCCGGATCGTGGACGACCGCTTCGTGCTCTACGCGGCCGAACCAAATCTGGAGCGCGCTGTAGATGATGGGGCTGATGGTTGATCGCCCCGGAACCCCCGTACGCGGATCTCGATGGCTCGACTGCTCGTAATCGACGACGAACGCGGAATTCGTACCGCACTCCTGCAGGTCTTCGAATACGAGGGGCATGAGGTTCGCGCCGCGGAGGACGGTCACGAAGGGCTCCGGTTGGCCGGGGACTTCAATCCGGATGTCATCTTCCTCGATGTGAAGATGCCGGGAATGGACGGTCTCGACGTCCTCGCTGAATTGCGTGAGAACGATCCGAGCGCGGTCGTGATCATGATCTCCGGGCACGGCACGATCGACACCGCCGTCGAGGCGACGCGCAAAGGCGCATACGATTTCCTCGAGAAGCCACTCGACACCGATCGTCTCCTCGTCACGCTGCGCCGGGCTCTCGAGCTGCGGGGACTCACGCAGTCGATGGCGGATCTGCGCAGTCAGATCGAAAGCCGCTACGAGATCGTCGGTACCTCCTACCCGATCCGTCAGGTGCTCGAACGCATCGAGCGGGTGGGCCCCACCGACGCTCGGGTGCTGATCACCGGGGAGAACGGTACGGGCAAGGAGCTGGTGGCGCGGGCTATCCACCGCCTTTCCTCTCGATCGGAGCGGCCGTTCGTGGAGGTGAACTGTGCAGCCATCCCGTCGGAGCTGATCGAATCGGCGCTCTTCGGCCACATCAAGGGGTCGTTCACCGGAGCCGTGGCGGACCACGCGGGCAAGTTCGAGCAGGCCGACGGAGGTACGCTGTTCCTCGACGAAATCGGAGACATGTCGCGGGACGCTCAGGCGAAGGTGCTTCGAGCTCTCGAGCAGGGTATGGTGACACGGGTGGGTGGGAACAGGGCGATCCAGGTCGACGTTCGGGTGGTGGCGGCGACCAACAAGGACCTCGCGCGCGAAATCGACGAAGGCACCTTTCGCGAGGATCTCTTCTATCGGCTGAACGTCGTTCCGATCCATACACCCCCATTGCGGGAACGCCGCGACGACATCCCAATGCTGGTCCAGCATTTTTCGGATCTCATGACACAACGGGATGGGATGTCTCCGCGCTCGTTCGAGACGGCCGCCATCGAGCGACTTCAGACGCTGTCGTGGCCGGGGAACGTGCGAGAATTGAGAAACACGGTCGAGCGGCTCCTCATTCTGGCGTCGGGAGAATCGGTTCGCTCTGAGGACGTGGAGATGCTTGCCAGCCGTCGATCCGCAGGATCGGGACTCGGGGGCGAGCTGCTCTCCAGTGAGAGTTTCTCCGATTTCAAGGATGGGGCGGAGCGAGCCTTCATCCAACAGAAGCTTCGAGAGAACGACTGGAACGTCGCGGAGACCGCGCGGCGTATCGATATGCCACGGTCGAACCTGTACAAGAAGATCGAGAAGTACGGCCTGATTCGGGACGCCTGATCGCGTTGCTCGGGTCAGCGCTGGATCACGGTTCCGTCTGGGGGCCCCTGCAGGAACGCCCTTCGGAAGGTCGTGCAGTTGACGCGGAGCCCACCGAGAGCGCAGGCTGCAGCAGGGCGACATTCCGACGCCGCTTGCGGACATGCGAAGAATGAGGGTGGAGTGCGAGGAGACGAGGGTCGGGACCAACCCGTGACCGAGATGCTCCGAACCGATCGACGGTCTCGGGCGCAGCGGATCGGGCGGAGCGCTAGGGAATGGGTCAAGTCGCTCGCGATCGCCTTCGTCCTCTTTCTCGTGATTCGCGCATCGGTGGTCGAGGCGTTCAAGATCCCTACGTCCTCGATGGAGGGGACGCTCCTCGTCGGAGATTTCCTTCTGGTCAACAAGGCGGTCTACGGGCCGCGTCTTCCGG
>CALHIO010000137.1 GCA_938030915.1 uncultured Gemmatimonadota bacterium | reverse complement strand
TCAGGTCGTCGGGGGCTTCACCGACAGCCACTTCTTCCGGGACCTCGACATCACGTCATATGGCTACACCGCAACGGCCACACCTGCCGAAGATTCCGGGGGCGTACACGGAAATGACGAGCGCGTCACGGAGCTGAACGTTCGCCGAGGTGTTATCATGACCCTCAAGATCCTCGAGCGCTTCGCCGCCACGCGCCCGGTCATGGACGACCTCTAGCCAGATCACGGTGCGCCTCACCCCGGGGTGAGGCGGGCTGAGCAACGGCCGGAACGGTGGACCGGGGGCGCCCACCGGCAGTACCGTGGAACAGCCCCACGACGTTTAGAGGTGGCCGCAAGTCTACACAGACTTCGTTAGGATCGACGCCTGTGCATGATTCCCAAGACAATCTGAATCCAGATGGAGCGCGGGCGGATCGCGAGGTCTCGATTCTTACCGCCTTCGCGAAAGCGGTACTCCTGGAACAGTCGCTCGACGATCTCATGTGGAGCCTCGCGGAGAGGATCGGAACACTCCTCTGCTTCGACGATTGTGTCATCTACCTGATCGAGGACGGCGTCCTCGTCCAAAAGGCGGCGTTCGGGGTCAAGAACCCGGTCGGCCGTGAAATCTTCCAACCCATCACCATCCCCATCGGTGAGGGCATCGTCGGCAGGGTCGCTCAGCTCGGTATCGCACAGATGATACGCGACGTGCGAAACGACCCGACGTACATCGCCGATCAGTTTCCCGGCATGTCCGAGCTCGCCGTCCCGATCATCTTCGAGGATCGTGTCATCGGCGTTCTGGACTCGGAAGCCGATGAAATCGGCGCCTACTCAAAGGAGGACAGGGAAGCACTCCAATGGCTCGCAAACATCGCTGCACCGAGGATCGTTTCAGCGCAGCGCGAGGAAGAACTCAAAGCCGCAGAACAGAAGCTCCGTCGCGCGAACGAACATCTGGAACAACGTGTTGCCGAGCGGACTCGGGATCTTTCGGATGCGATCGTTCGCCTCGAAAACGAAATCGAAGAGCGCGAACGCATCGAGCGTGTTCTGGAGACTGAGCAACAGAGAACGTATGCGACGCTCCAGTCGATGAGCGAGGGCGTCATCGCCGTTGACCTGTATGGACGGATCGTGCTGTTCAATACGGCCGCCGAAACCATCACCGGCTGGAGTGAGTCGGATGCTCTGGGAAGGTATGTCGATGACCTGATACGAACTGCCCCGATCGATTACGCGATGACGGCCGACCAGCAGGAGCAGACAGACGAAGACGCATGGCGTGAGACATTCCTCCACGCGAAAGACCGAGACGACCGTCGCCTGCGACGCCGAGATGGCAGCGAGCTCCGTGTCCAACAAACACGGGCGCCGGTCCTGACTGACTCAGGCGAGAAACTTGGGGACGTACTCGTCATCCGCGACGAAACAGAGCGCCGCGCGTTAATGGAGGAGGTCGAGCGCAGTCAGAGGCTCGAATCGCTCGGTATTCTTGCGGGAGGGATCGCTCACGACTTCAACAACCTTCTGGCGGTGGTGCGGGGCAGCATCGATCTCCTCACCGCCACCTTCGACGGGGCATCTTCGAACAAGGCTCTTCAAAGAGCGATCCTGGCCTGTGAGGAAGCGGCCGTACTGCCGAAGCAGTTGATCTCGCTGGCAAGGGGAGGTGAGCCCGTTCTCGGTCCTCCGAAATCGATCGTACCCATGCTCGAACGTGCGCTCGAGGTGATGGTCGATCGGACGCGCTTCGACGTTTCGATGGACGTCGAGCCTGATCTTCCGCTCATCCGGTACGACGAAGCACAGATCAACAGCCTGGTGCAAAACCTCCTACAGAACGCCCAGCAAGCGATGGGGGAGCAGGGTCAGATCGTCGTGCGTATTTGGAACTCGGAATTCGGCGACGATGCCCAAGCCTGCATCCGCGTGGCGATCGAGGATGACGGACCCGGCATCCCTCCTAGTGACATCGGTCAGATCTTCAACCCGTTCTTCTCCAGGAGGGAATCCGGAAGTGGAATCGGCCTCACGACGGCCTCCGCGACCGCAAGGCGTCACGGCGGGTCATTGACGGTCCAGTCGGAAGTCGGCGTGGGGACCCAATTCGAACTGATGCTCCCTGCGGCCTCTCTGCATGACGCACCGGCACCGAAAGGGTCGACCTCGTCTGAGGCGGATCAGGGAAGGAAAGGCCATATCTTCGTTCTAGAGGACGAGCCCGCCCTTCTGGAGCTCGTGGATGTGTTCCTCACATCGATGGGCCACACGACACGCCTCTTCAAGACGGGAGAGGCACTCTTCGAGGCGCTCCAGGACAGCTCGGCGGAGTCCGCCCCCTGTGACCTCGTGCTGACCGACCTCGTCATCCGAGGTGGATGGGGAGGGGTTGAGCTCATGCGTGCCATTGAGAACGCTCAGATCGGTGTACCCGTCGTCGTAATGAGTGGCTATGCATCCGATCCTGTCTTGGCCGATCAGGCCACGTACGGGTATGTGGACAAGCTGGCAAAGCCGTTCAAGCGGCGTGACCTGAAACGGGTTGTGACCGACGTACTGGAAGCCGCCCATGATCACTCGCAGGCGTACCCAACCCGACCCGTAACGAAGGAACTCTGATGGCCGACCACTACCACCTCGCATCTCTCGAGCCGCGTGAACTCATTCCGGGCCATCGCGGTCGCTTCGTGCACTCCGAACATACGACCCATGTGTACTGGGAGATCGACGCCGGAGCACAACTGCCCGAGCACAGCCATCACCACGAGCAGATCGTGAACGTCCTCGAAGGCACGTACGAAATGGTCGTCGACGGTGCGTCTCACGTCCTCGAAGCCGGAGACGTACTGGTCATTCCCGGTGACGCCAAACACTATGGGTCAGCGCGCACTCATTGCCGAATTCTCGACGTCTTTTCACCCATGCGCGAGGAGTACCGCTGATGCGACCGGTTCGAGTGGCCTGGACACTCGCAATCGTCGCGGCGGCGGCCACGGCCTGGCATGAGACGAGACAGGTCACCTCGGATCGTTCCGTCGAGGTGTACGCCCCGAGTACCGAGACCCCGCCGGTCGAGGGCGACGCACCCTGGCCACCGGTCGCGACCTTTTCGATTCTCGGGTATGACCCGGAGACCGGCGAGGTGGGCGGTGCAGTTCAGTCCCGTGTGTTTTCGGTGGGTAATGGTGTGCTCTGGGCTGAAGCCAACGTTGGGGTCATAGCGACGCAGGCCGTCGTCGACGTCAGCTATGGCCCCCAGGGTATCGAGTTGCTTAAGTCGGGCATGGCACCCGAAGACGTCGTGGAAACCATCCTCGCCAACGACCCCAATCCGAGACCTGAGCGGTGGACCATCGAGGGCCGGCAGTTTTCGGTCATGGACGCCACCGGAAACGTCGCGACGCATACGGGTCCGCGCGCCAGCGAATGGGCCGGCCATCGGATCGGAGAGCACGTCTCCGCCCAGGGCAATATCCTCGCAGGTCCTGCCGTGGTCGACGACATGGTCGAGGCGTTCGAAACAACCGAGGGGCACCTCTCATTTCGACTCCTCGCCGCGCTCGAGGCTGGGCAGGCTGCGGGTGGTGACACGCGCGGGATGCAGTCCGCTGCAATCCTGATTGTCAAAGAAGACGGCGGCGTCTGGCTCAACAATGACGTCGTCATGCGTCTGCAGGTCGACGATTCTGAGCAGCCGATCGAGGAGCTGCGGCGTCTGGTCGAGATCGCAGCGAGGCAGCGGGCGCGAATCCGGGGACGCTGACCGGGCACCATCCGGCCCTGTGGATCACGCCTCGAAGGTGAGCCGAATACAGGTGGAGCCGGGCTCCGATTCGACATCGATTCGACCACCGGCATCGCGAACGAGGCCCTGAACGACGGCCAGTCCGATCCCAAAGCCTTCACCCTTCACCCCCGACTGGTCCTCGCCCTGCTCGAACCATTCGAACAGTCGGACGACCTCTTCGTCTGGAATGCCCGGGCCTTGATCTTGAACCGTGACGATGACGCGATTCTCGGATGGGGGTCGGTACGCCCTGACCTCGACCTGTCCTCCAGGCGGCGAGAATTTGACCGCGTTGTCCACGAGGTTGATGAGAATCTTCCTGAGGGCCGACTCAGAGATCGACAGCGCGGTATCCGGGCCAACGTCGAAGACCAGGCTGCCTCCGACCGCATTCATCCGATCGGTGAAGACGTACGACAGCCAACGCGTCACCTCCCCTATTTCCGTCGCGCAGTGACCGTCCGTGACCGATTCCCCTACCTCGAGCGTCTCGGGGATAAGAGTGGTGAGCCCCGCGACCGCCCGTTGGGCACGGTCATAGAACGGAAGTACTTCATTCAAACTCCCTGAGTCGGCGAGGTCCCGAAGCGCTCGGGCGTCGTCGAGCAGTTGCTGGGAACGACCTCCGATTTCGTGAACGAGGGCGTGGCCCAGGCGATCAACTTCGGCAGCGCCTCGACGCACCTGCTCATGTCGTCGATCGATACGGAGCGCCCAGTCGGCCGCCTCCTCTGCCAGCGTGGTCGCAGAGCGTCGGTATTGGTAAACCGCTGCGAACGTGGCCATCACGACGAGCGTCGAATCCACGGATTGGGTAGCCAGTAGCGTGAGGGCGACCGTCCCGGAGCCAATGATCAGCAGCGTGCGAGGACTCGACGTGAGCGCACCCACCCAGAACAGAGCGATCACCACGGCCAGGTCGTGGTAAGACTGACCGATGGCCTGCCCACCGAACCACAGGAGACCAGGCGAAAGGATGAGCCATGTCTCTCCCTCGGAGCCGAGCCACGGAGGTGCTGGGGTCCGGGACGTGGCGACCATGATCGCATAAGAGATCGCCAGCGCGATCAGAACGACGCCCTCGTGTCCGAACCACACGCCGGACCCAAGTCCAGAAACCACGAAGAGCAATCCCGTCAGGGATAGCATGAATACCGGGAAATCGACGTGTTCCCTGGCCTGCCACTCTCGCAGCAAGGACACCCGGTCCGCATCGCTGGGTGGCTGCACCTCCGGTGGTGGGCTTCGAAGATCCGAAATGATGTCCCTCAGCCGCTGCCCCAGATCCAGGCAATGTCCGGCCAGAGTCACTGCAGTCTGCCGCATCGCAGCAGGAAGGCTATCGCCGAAGCGGGCCTCCGCGACCTGCACTGCCAGAACGGCTCCCTGCAGGGGACCGCGAACGTCATGGGCCAGTCCCGCGAGCATGTTGGTTCGTCGCGCAGTCCAATCATCTGCAGACGAAATGAGTTCAGCGAGCCGAGCGCGGGCGGCAAGCCTCATCCCACGGGCGTCGCTCCGTCGCCGTAGGAACCCGGACCCTGCGATGGCCACGGCAGCGGCGCTGCCCATGGAGAGAATCACCTGCGGATCCGAAAGATCCAGAAAAAACGCAGGTAGAGTGATGACGAGTAACGAAGCCAACGACCTGCCGTGCTCGTCCCGAAGCGCCAGGATGACGGCCATGGTCGCGGCGAGTAGAGGTATGCTACCGCTCGCAGCCACGGTGAGCATGACGCTTCCGGCCATCAGTCCGACCACGCCACCCGCCAGCACGCTTGGCACTGCGTCGCTCCGGAGGCTCGAGGCCACGTAACGCCAGAGCACAAGGGAAGACAGTGCGAATATGGCTGACACAGCCGCCACGGCACGGCCCCCCTGCTCCGGCGGGTTGAGCGTCCAAACGACCGCGCGGATGCCGTGCGCCACGGGCGCGAGCAGCAAGATCAGCCCCAGAAGAGGCTGCTCCGTGTCGAGGAGAAACTCGGGAACTGCCTGTCGTTCGGGTCGCCTTTCATCCGGACGAGACTCGGGCGGAGCGTGACCCGGAGCCTGGGTATGAGATATCAAAACCAGGTGGTCAACACTCTGAAAGGGGAAGCAGACGGCCGCGGGGGCGCATGCCCCCACGGCACATCCAAGCCACGGACGGCGAAAACGCGTCAGCAACGTCGCTGAGCCGCCACCTTTTGAGAATGGGTCGATCAGCCCCGATCGATCTCGACGATCGACTGGGAAAGATCAGCCTCGAGCCAGAGACGGACCTGCCGGTCACGCTCAGCCGCGAGAGGGTTCGTCTTCACTCCGAAATCGTCGGAGATCGGCGACCACACGGGTGCGCTCGGGTAGATCTTGATCCGGAACTCCTCTTCGGCCAGCTGCTCCGGCACCTCGAAGGTGCGAAGGTCCCCGCGCTTGACGCGACCGAGGTTGTGCAGCCGACCCTCGGCGTCTTCCGCAAATACACGAACATCCGAGAGGTGGTTGTTCATGACGTAGATCTCAGTCGTGATCTCGTCGTCGGATGCCTGGTACTCAGCCGCCTGAACGTTCACGGCGCTAACTGCCACCAGGCCCAGCATCAGTGCCACTCGAATCATCCCTTTCATCATCTTCCTCCTCAGCAGAGTGGTAACGGAGCCCCCTGGCTCCGTGCAGTGCGTGCTTCGAGCTCCGGATGGCCGAATGCCCGCTGCGAGTTCCCGTCCCGGGATCCCTCCTGCAACTCATCTGACGGATCGACGTCCGAAAAAGTTGCATCGAACCTTCCAGCTCTTCACACGTGCGTCTGCATACGTCAAAACGGGGCCCGGCATTTCAGCCGGACCCCGCTTTGATCACCCCTGTAACCCGAAGACCGCGTCAGCAGTGCTCGTCGTACGCAGTGCGAAGATCCGCAGCAATGTCCTCCGGGTGCCGACCCTCGATCTGGTGCCGCTCCATGAAGTAGACGAGTTCCCCGTCCTTGAAGAGCGCCACTGAAGGAGATGAAGGCGGGTAACCCGTGATGTAATGCCGGGTCCGGTCGGTCGCCTCCATGTCCTGACCAGCGAAGACGGTCGTCAGCACCTCCGGCTTCCTGTCCCCCTGCAGCGACATCCAGACGGCGGGACGCATCATGGCCGCCGCACATCCGCACACCGAGTTTACGGCAACCAGCGTCGTTCGCTTCTCCGCGCCGAGGAGCGTATCGACGTCCTCGGGCGTACGCATCTCGGCAAAACCCACGCGCACGAGATCCTCGCGCATCGGGGCAACCATCATCTCGGGATAGGGCATTCTGTCTCCTGCTCCAAATTCGTCACCGCACCGCATTCGTATCGGGTGGTGAATCGAGTGATATCTGAAGATTGAACACTGTCTACCGCACCTATCGGGAAAGGTGCCGTTGCCAACACGACGCGACGCGGGCGACCTTGTTCGACCATGTCAAAGACGACTGATATCGTTCGGCTCCGTGTCAACGGAGATACTCACGAGGTCGGCGTGCCGACCCACTACACCCTTCTCGAGGCACTCCGCTACGTGCTGTCCCTGACGGGCACGAAGCAGGGTTGCGACAAGGGTGACTGTGGCGCGTGCACCGTGATCGTCGACGGTGCCCCGACCTTGTCGTGCCTGACACCCGTCTGGGAGGCTGAGGGACGCGACATCGTCACTGTAGAAGGGCTGGGAGGGCCGGACGGTCCCCACCCCCTGCAGGACGAATTCGACCTCAACGGCGCCGCGCAGTGCGGCTTCTGCACGCCGGGCATCCTGTGCTCCGCCGCCGCCCTGCTGAACCGACGGTCCTCGCCGACGCGCGACGAGATCCAGGAGGCGTTGGCAGGCAACCTCTGTCGTTGTACGGGATACGCGAAAATTTACGACGCCATAGAAGCGGCTGCACACCGGCTGGACGTGGAACAGGAGCCCGGAACGTGATCGACGGATGTAACGAGCTGTCCGACTTGGGCTTGTACAATTATGCCGAAAAGATCTCCATCGCCACCCATGTGCGGATGCGAGAGCCATGAACCGTGCTAACACTAAGTCGGACATGACTTTGATCGGTTCCGCGATGCGGAAGGTCGAGGGCCTGGCAAAATCCACCGGGCGCGCCATCTACACGGACGATGTCGCCCTTCCCGGCATGTTGCACGGCAAGATCCTGCGAAGCCCGCACCCGCACGCACGTATCGTCTCGATCGACACAACCCGAGCGGAAGCGCTCGACGGCGTGCACGCCGTGATCACCGGGCGCGACATGCCGGTCCAGTACGGGATCATCCCCTGGACTCCGGACGAGTACCCGCTCTGCGTGGACCGGGTGCGGTACATCGGAGACGGAGTGGCCGCCGTCGCCGCGATCGACGAGGACACGGCCATCGAAGCGCTCGCCCTGATCGACGTCGCGTACGAGCAACTGCCGCCGTTCCTGGATCCACACCTGTCCGTTCGGGCCGATGGATCCACGCCGTTCATCCACGACGCTAAGAAGGACGGGTGGAACGGAAACGTCACGAAGATGGTGAAGCTCGAATTCGGTGACGTCGAAGGTGGAATGGAATCCTCCGATGTCGTGGTCGAAGGGGACTACTTCTTCGAGGGTACCACGCACGCGCCGATCGAGCCGCACTGTGCGATCGGCCAATGGGATGGAGTCGGACGGCTGACCGTGTGGTCCGCGACCCAGGTCCCTCACTATCTGCATCGCGAGCTCGCTCGTGTGCTCGAACTCGACCAGGCACAGGTCCGAGTACTGCAACCACTGGTGGGGGGTGCCTTCGGGGGCAAGAGCGAGCCGTTCGATCTAGAGTTCTGCGTGGCCAAGCTAGCCATGAAGACCGGGCGACCGGTGAAGATCCTCTACACTCGCGAGGAGGTCTTCTACTCGCATCGTGGTCGCCACCCATTTCACATGCGTTATCGGACCGGCGCGACCCGAGACGGGAAGCTGACGTCGGTCGACGCCCGAATCCTGTTGGACGGGGGTGCTTACGCCTCTTTCGGTCTCGTGACCACGTACTACTCCGGCCAGCTGCTCTGTGCGCCGTACGAAATGCCGGCGTACCGCTTCGACTCGACCCGCGTGTACACCAACAAGCCCGCATGTGGGCCGAAACGAGGACATGGCTCGGTGCAGCCCCGGTTCGCATTCGAGGTCCAGATCGACAAGCTGGCGGAGCAGGTCGAGCTGGACCCCATCGAATTCCGACGTCGGAACTTCATCGGTGAACACACACGAACGGTGAACGAGCTCCGCGTGACGTCGAACGGCTTCCTCCAATGCCTTTCGTCGGTGGAGTCGGCAAGTGGCTGGCATGAAAAGTTCAGAGCGATGCCGTTCGGCCGTGGCATCGGGATCGCAGGCTCCACGTACATCTCGGGCACGAACTACCCGATCTACCCGAACGAGATGCCTCAGTCAGCGGTCCAGATGCAGATCGATCGGAGCGGTCGAGTGGCGGTCTTCAGCGGGGCCAGCGAGATCGGTCAGGGATGTGACTCGGTCGTCGCGTACATCGCTGCGGAAGAGCTCGGCGTGCCCCTGGACTGGGTTCGCGTACTTCGTGGCGACACCGACTTCACGCCGGTAGATCTGGGCGCCTACTCGAGTCGCGTCACCTTCATGCTCGGCAACGCGGCCATCGACGCCGCGACACGCCTCAAGAAGCGTGTGCAGTCTTCGGTGGCCAAGAGCTGGGACGTGAAACCCTCGGAGGTCCTCCTGGCAGGCGGCGTCGCGGTCTGGGCACAGGACACGGCTCGCCAGATGTCGATCGTCGAGGCGTTTCATCTGGCTGAGGCGGAGCACGGGACGCTGGGCGCAACGGGCTGGTACAACACCCCGAAGGACGTCCACGGCGAGTACCGCGGTGGGACGATCGGCGCTTCGCCGGCGTACTCCTTCACGTCGCATGTGGCCGAAGTCGAAGTGGATATCGACACGGGCTTCGTCGACGTGAAGAAGATCTGGATCGCTCACGACTGCGGCCGCGCCCTCAACCCGATCCTGGTCGAGGGCCAGATGGAGGGTTCAGCGTACATGGGTGCAGCCGAAGCCATCATGGAGGAGCAAATCTTCAAGGATGCGGATCACGGCCGTGCAGGGTTGCACAATGCGCCTTCACTCCTCGACTACCGCATCCCCACGAGTCTCGACACACCGGAGCTCGAATCGCTCATCGTCGAGTCCATCGATCCTGAAGGTCCGTACGGTGCCAAGGAGGCGGGGGAAGGGCCGCTGCACCCATCGATTCCGGCGATCGCCAACGCTATCTACGACGCGATCGGTGTGCGGATGGATCATCTGCCGTTCACCCCACCGAACGTGTGGCGGGCGATCGAGGCTGCTCGCGAGGCAGGAACGCTGCGCAAGCCCAACGCG
>CALHIO010000136.1 GCA_938030915.1 uncultured Gemmatimonadota bacterium | reverse complement strand
CGTTGTCGCATCCCTCCCGACATCTCGTGCGGGTAGTTGTCCACACGCTGCGCAGGCACCGGGATCCCGACCAGCTCGAGCATCGCAATCGCCCGCTCGCGAGCCTCCGCGGCCGAGAGATCCTCGTGCTCGACCAGGACCTCGGAGATCTGCGCTCCAATGGTGTGCACCGGGTTCAAACTGGTCATCGGCTCCTGAAAGATCATTCCGATCTCTTTTCCGCGGACGCGCCGCATCTCCTCCTCGGGGAGCGATGTGAGCTCCCGGCCGCGCAGGTGGATCGAGCCGCGCGTGATCTCTCCGACTCGAGCGGGCAGGAGTCTCATGATCGAGAGCGCGGTCACCGACTTGCCGGACCCGCTCTCCCCGACGATCGCCAGTGTCTCACCCGGGTCGACGGAAAAACTCACGCCGTCGACCGCCGCCAGCGGATCACGCCCACCGAGCAGGAAGCTCGTCTGGAGGTCGTGCACCTCCAGGAGGGGTGCGTCGCTCAACGGACGCTCCGGGGGATCATCACCTGAGGCCCAGTTCGTCGAGGGCCTGTGCGACACCGTCCAGGTGCGTCAGGTGCATGGACGCATAATTCGGCGACAGGACCACGCCGTGCCCTCCGGCCCGGTACGTGGCCATGACCGACCGGTACACGATGTCCTTCGAGCACGTGGCGGTCTCGGCGCGCGTACGGGGCGCGTCGACACCGATGCCCATGTAGACCTTCGCGCCGCCGTCCACACCCCTGAGCGCGTCCTCGCACTGGCCGTACACGTACGTGTCCGGGTCCATCCCCGTCGCGACGAGCTCCTCGTACGTCGCCTCGTTGAAGCCGAGAATGCGGAAGAGTGCCCGGGTCGCCTCGTCGGGCTCGAAGTCACGCAGGAGGGTCGTCCGGAAGTAGCCGAGCTCGCGATGCCAGACCTCGCCCGCCTGATGCTGGTAGGTGATCGGCTTCACGAAGTCGGCGTACCGCGTCTGTTCAGCCCACGGCCACTGCGCGCGCCGGATCAGGTTGAAGTGGTTCCGGTTCCAGACGTTCAGGCCGAACGGAAGCTCCGGCTTGCACCACTTCACGAGGCCGTACAGCTCGCGGTCCAGGTCCTTGTTGCGCTCCAGCCAGAACTTCTCCCAGACGAGCGCCTCGGGGTTGTCGAGCAGCACGCGGATGAACTCCACGAGGGCGCCGTCGGCGAAGTGCTTCCCAGCGGCGGCCTCCTGCATGACATCGTACACGCGAAGCAACGCCTGACGGCACGCCTCGACGTTGATCCCACGCTCTGTCGCCTCTCGGCGCGCCGGTTCGGAGAAGTCGCCCGGCGCCCGGCCCTGAATGAGCGAATCGAGGGGCGAATTCCGCTCGTTGCACCACATCACTCCGTCGATGTCGTGATTCCGGACCTGGTCCTCGATCATCGAGTGGATCCACGTGCGGTATCCGGGATTCGAGGTCGATGGCATGTCACCGATCCGGCCGAACAGGTCCACCTCCATCGCCTGAGCGAGCGTCGGGATCTCGACGTTTCCGGCCGAGCCGTGGCCGGCGTACTTGAAGAACGGCTCCATGAGCTCGATGTAGACCTTCATCCCCCGCTCGTGGGCGTCGGGGATGACCATCTTCAGGACGTCCTTCCCGGCGAACTCCGGATCCCGACTCCGATAGTCCGCCATGAAGGTGTCTTTGTAGTACCGCGGGTCCGGATCGAAGTAGGCGCCCCCTCTCATCTGGTACGGCTCGGGCACGCCGTGGTCAGGCCAGCCGTCGAGTTCGTGGCTGATCGAGCGACCCGACTTGAGTCCGAGCCAGCTCACCGTGCCGAGCATCAGGACGTTGACCCCGACCCGGTCGTGGAGCGTGTCGAGTACGGTGTCGACGCCCTCGTCGACGAAGCTGATCGGAGAGATCTGGATGCCGACGAATCGGTCGTCTGCGTTGGGGTTGGTCATCGAGTACGCGGGCGGTGAGTCGGGGTGAGCAAGAGTGCGGGTGTGAGTGGGCTACGCGTTCGACCTGGCCCGGGCCGTGAAGGTCGCGATGCGCTCCATCGCTTCCTGGATCATCGGAAGCGGCTGCAGATAGCTGATGCGGATGTAGTCCGTGGTCTCGTCTCCGAACATCGTGCCGGGGAAGAGCATGACACCGGTTTCCTCGAGAAGCCTCAGGCAGAACTCCGGAGAGGGCAGGCCGGACGAGGAGACGTTGGTGTAGATGTAGAACGCGCCGCCCGGATGGCCGTAGGTGAAGCCCGCGTCGTCGAGCGCGGGCATGAGCCACGCCCGGCGCTCCGCGTACTCGGCGATCATCGCCTCGATCGGCTCCTGCGGACCGGTCAACGCCGCGAGGGCTGCGTGCTGACTTATGGTGCACGCATTGATCGAGAGCGTGTGCCGTGGCTCGGTCAGCATATGAACGAGATCGGCCGGTGCCGCGAGGTAGCCGACGCGCCACCCGGTCATCGAATACGTCTTCGAGAAGCCGTTGAGCGTGATCGTCCGCTCTCGCATGCCGGGGAGTGTCGCGATCGAAAGGTGTTCGTTCGGCTCGTAGATCATCTGGCCGTAGATCTCGTCGGCGATGATGATCAGGTCGTGACGGATCGCCATCTCGGCGATCGCGCGAATCTTGTCCGGCGGTGTAACTGCGCCCGTCGGATTGTTCGGAGAGACGAGCACGAACATCCGCGTCTTCTGCGTGATCCGCTTCTCGATCTCGGCGACATCGAGCGCGAAGTCGTCGTGTTCGAAGGTCGGCACCGGAATCGGATTGCCGCCGCACAGGCGGACCGCGGTGTCGTACGATGTGAAGCGCGGGCTAGTGATCAAGACGTCGTCGCCGGGGGTGCACATCCCCAGCATCGTGAGCATGATCGCTTCCTGTGCCCCGGCCGTGACGACGACTTCATTCGCCGTGTAGTCGAGGCCATACCGTGAGGTGAGGTCCTCGGCGATCGCCTCACGGAGCTGCGGAATCCCCGTCGGCCCGGTGTAGTGATGATGATTCGCGTCGAGGGCGGCCTTCGCGGCCTCCACGATATGCGCCGGCGTGTGGAAGTCCGGGTCACCGCGCCCGAGGGCGATGACGTCGTCCATTCCGGCCGCGATCCCGAGCATGCGGGTCCGGAACGCTCCGTCTTCTTCGACGATGCGCGGTGCGAGTCGGTCGAGAAGCAGGCTCATCCGTACATCCTCCGTCCGGCGACGAAGGTCGTCCGCACGTGTTCGAGGGCGAAGAGGTCTTCGTCGGGATTCCCGTCCACGACGATCACGTCGGCTTCCTTGCCGACCTCGAGCGTGCCGATGGTGTCCTCCATCCGGGAAACCCGGGCCGCCCGGATCGTGATGGAGGCCAGCGCATCCATGTTGTCCGGGCAGACGCCGACCTTGACCATGTGTGCGAGCTCGGGTGCGATCACGTCGTGCTCCACGGCCGGACTGCCCGCGTCGGTTCCGAAGACGATCGGCACGCCCGCCTTCGCCGCGTTGACCAGCCCCTCGTAGCGGGCCGGATTCGCAATCGCCTTCTGACGCTCTTCGATCTTCCACTCCGGGATGCCGAACTTCCTCGCGATGTCCGGCTGACTCTGCTGCACCAGAGGCGCGAAGGTCGTGACGACGGGGATTCCCTTCTCGAGAAGCAGGGCGATCGTCTGATCGGACATCGATCCCCCATGCTCCACGCAGTCGACGCCGAAACGAGCGACCCGCTCGATACATGCGTCGTACGTCGCGTGTGCCGTGATTGGGAGCCCGTTGCGGTGGGTCTCGTCGATGACCGCCTCGAGTTCCTCGTCCGTGAACTCGAGCGTGTCGTGACACGCCATGATCTTGATCAGGTCGGCTCCGCCCTTGACCTGCTCGCGCACGGCCCGCCGCATCTCGTCGGCGCCGCTCGCCTCCCGGCAGACCCAGTACGTGTGCCCACCCGTCTGGATGATCGCAGCGCCGCACACCTTGAGCCGTGGTCCCGGGACGATCCCCTGCTCGACGGCCTGCTTCGAGAAGAGGTTCATGTCGTGGAAGCCGAGGTCCCGGACCATGGTGACACCCGCGCGGAGGCTCTTCAGCATGTTGCCGGCGGCCTTGAACGCCGAGATCGGGCGCGGGTCATCCATCGACTGACGGGCGAGGTCGTGAATTCCGTCCCAGTTCAGATGGGCGTGGCTGTTGATGAGCCCGGGCATGATCGTACCACCGGTTTCTTCGATGTCCTCCGCTCCGGAGTCCAGCTCGGACCGATGGCCGACCGCGACGATCTTCCCGCCGTCGATCTTCACGAACCCGTCATCGATGACGTCGCCCGCCATGGTCAGCACGCGGCCTGTGAGGGTCACGTGTGCCTGCGGCACGTCGAACATCGGCTTCGTGATCTTGTCGTAACGCCATGCGGCGGGTTCGGGCATGCTGCGGGCTCCTGGGCGTGGTCGGTGGAGAGTGGGTCGCGGGTAGGGGGCGTTCGAATGGAGTGTGGTCGTCGGTCTTCAGCAGGGGATGACGCGGGATCCGGGAGGGTGGCGTGTCAGGAAGCGACTCGCCAGTTCCACCTCTTCGGCGCCAACGATCAGAGTATCGATCGTCCGCCACCCGTCGAGGCCGGGGCGGTATACGCCGGGCTCGCACGATAATACCATGCCGGGCCCCGACGGGGTGGTGTCACCAGGCGCGAGCCAGGGCGCCTCGTGCCCTTCGACGCCCATGCCGTGTCCGATGCGATGGCGGATCGCTTCGCCGAGGCCGGCGCTTCGGATCGGGGCGAGGGCCGCCTCGTTCACCTCGGCGCAGCTCTGCCGTGCCTCGATCGCCTCGACGGTCGCGGCACCCGAGGACGCCATGACGTCCATCACGCGCATCTGCTCTGCGGTCGGCTCCCCCACGATGAGGGTAACCCCGCTTTCGGCATGGTATCCCCCGAGGCTGCAGCCGATCCCTGCGATGATGGGTTCACCGGGCCGAGGTCGGCGCGTCGTCACAGAGCCGTGGGGCAGGGCGCCGCGGGGACCGGAATGGACCGATGCGGTGATCCCCATCTTCGTGCCCTGAAACGCCTCGCCGTGCGTATCGGCGAGGAGGTGTCGCACGTGGCCGGTGCAGTCGGCCAGCAGGTCGGCCTCCGTGCCTCCCTGTGCGATGATGTCGCCGCCGACGGCGAGCAGGCGCTCGAGTACCCGGTCCGCGAAGTGGGCGGCTTCCCGGGTCAGTCCGAGTTCCGCCTCGGTCTTCACGCTGCGCTCGGGCCGGACGTGATCCTCGAGATCGAGCCGGTCGAGCTTCGCGTTCGCGTCCTTCAGGAGCGCTGCATCCAGGGTGTCGATCGCCATCCGGCGCGCCCCAACCTCGTCGAGCATCCAGAGGACGGCCGGCGTAACTCCGGGGAACTCCTCGTAGGTGCGGACGGCGACGCCGGGGACCCCGAGTGCGTACTCGTACTCGAGGTAGGGGACGAGCAGGAGAGGGTCGCCGTCCGTGCCGATCCAGAGGCCGACGGGGCGCTCGTTTCTCGAGAAGTGCCAGCCGGTCGCGTACGTCACGTTTCCGGGAGCGAGGAGCAGGAGCCCGTCGAGTCCGGCGGCGTCCGCCCGGTCACGCAGCCGGGCACGGACATCTTCGTAGAAGTCGGGCGGGAGCGGCTCGAGGCTGGACGGTGGGGGTGGGGACAGCGTCAAAGCCGGTCGTCTTCCCAGGGGCCCGCGACGTCCACGTCAGTGTCGACATCGAGTTCCGCGGCGAGGGACCGGAGATCCTCCAGTGCGGCGTCTTCGAGCGGGACCCCGACCTCCAGCTTCCGCGCGACCCGTCGTGCCTCCTGCTCGCCCGGAATCAGGATCTCGTCGAAGCCCGGTCGGAGAGCGCGTGACTTCACCATGTCCGCGAAGTCGTCCATCCGCCGCCGGAACTCCTCCAGGGGCATGAACCACTCGATGTCGATCGCCATCAGCGTGTGGCTGACATCCCACTTTTTCGGGTCGGCATACGGTGTGAGGCCGTAGCCGCC
>CALHIO010000135.1 GCA_938030915.1 uncultured Gemmatimonadota bacterium | reverse complement strand
GCGTATTCAGCCTTCCCGAACATGGGCACCAAGGTCAGACCGTTCCCGATCCTGCGGGTGGAAGACGACAACGGAACGGTGATCTGGGAGCCCCAGCCGGAGCGTACCACCGTGCTGGAGCCGCTCCCCACGAGGATCATGGTCGACATGCTCGAGGACGTGGTCCGGAGAGGCACGGCGTACACGGCGATACGGGTGCGCGGCGGCCTCCCGTTCGACATCCCGGCCGCGGGGAAGACAGGCACGACGAACGACGGCACCGACGTCTGGTTCACTGGTTTCACCGGGAATCTGCTGGCGACCGTCTGGTTCGGGATGGACTCACCGCAGCCGATCTTCCAGCTCGGGGCCGGCCGTCGACAGGCGACCGGTGGTGGACTGGCCGCTCCGGTCTGGGGCTCCTTCATGCGGCGTGTCTACGAAGGAGTCGAGGCCGACGAGGATGCCGGTATCGAAGGTGCCGAGCCCCTGCTGGCGCGCCCCGAGGAGTGGGAGATCCCCGACGGGATCAACGCCGTGCTCGTGGATCGCAAGACCGGCCTGCTCGCATCACGCTGGTGCCCCGAAGAGGACCAGTACATCGAGTACTACATCCCCGGTACCGAGCCGACCGAGCTGTGTGACCGATCCAGTCGTCGCTTCCGCTTCCCGAGGGTCCGCGGCTTCCAGTAGCTGCGCTTCAGACGTCGGGGGCTGCCAAGAGGACGACGCATGGGGACATCGCGTCAGCCGGGAAGGCGGTCTCGCGCGGCCGACACCGTCTCGTCCACCCTGAACTTCAGCTCTGTTGCGAGCTCGTCGAGGCGGTTCGCCGTCTCCCCCCGGGCCCGGCGAGCGACCTTCCGGATCCGCTTTCGGGTCTTCCGACCGGGCTGGGGCGCCGTCAGAATCGCCACGCCGGCGCCGATCACGGCGCCGAGAACAAGTCCTGATACGAAACTCAGGGCTTGCCGTTCATCAACCGAATCCATCGACTCCCCTCCGCGTTGGGCACACCTTGTTGTTTATATTAGCGTCGTTCAGCGAACGCACGGACAGGAGTCACGATTGGGGAACAGTGCAGGCACGTCTCGCGAGATCGCGATTCCTGCGTCCGTCTTCGAGTCGCTCCGCGCTGAAGTCGCCTCGGCAGCAGGGACATTGCAGACGGTTCGGGCCCTGCACCACGCCGGATATTACGCCGGGGTGGAGGCGGCGGTGGCGATGAATCAGGAGACCGGTGGCGATGCCTTCGCACTCAGCGAAACCGGTTTCTGGTCGTCCCTGTCCAACTTCTTCTCGAAGCGCGGTTGGGGCACGCTGAGCCACAGTGCACCCCACGGCGCCATCGGCATCCTCCATACCCGCGATTGGGCCGAGGCCCGACCGGCCGCCAACGATAGGGAGGCAACGTGCAGCTTCAGCACCGGCTATCTCTCGGGCCTGCTGTCCCAGCTCGCCGGCGCACCGGTCGCCGTCCTCGAGGTCTCATGCCGGAGCCGTGGCGGTCACGCGTGCGAGTTCGCCTTCGGTTCCGAAACCGCCGTCCACGATCTCTACGGCAAATTGCTGGATGGGGCCGACATGGCGAGCGCGCTCGACGCGCTCTGACCTGCTGTGAGCGGCTCGAGAGCTC
The DNA here is from genome assembly GCA_938030915.1 of uncultured Gemmatimonadota bacterium. Lineage (GTDB taxonomy): Bacteria > Gemmatimonadota > Gemmatimonadetes > Longimicrobiales > Gaopeijiaceae > UBA2589. The sequence goes on along the minus strand of CALHIO010000135.1, from coordinate 1,278 downwards.
TGGGCATCGACTTCGGCACGAAACGCATCGGCATGGCGGTCAGCGATCCGACGAACACGGTCGCAACCCCGCTCGACACGCTGGTGCGGCGCGAAGGTAAACGCCCCCCCTACGCGCAGATCGTGGACCTCACGCACGAACACGACATCGGCCACCTCGTGGTGGGCCTTCCGCTCGGCCTCGACGGCCATGAGACCGACTGGTGTGCAGAAATCCGCTCGATGGCGACCCGGCTGTCGGAGCGGACCGACCTGCCGGTGGCCTTCGTCGACGAGCGCATGACCTCCGTGCGGGCCGAACGTGCGGTACGGGCGACGGGACTCAGCCGATCGCAGCGGCGAGACAAAGGGCGCGTCGACGCGGCTGCGGCTCAGTTGATCCTGCAGGCCTGGCTCGACAATCCCGGGATCGCACGATGAAGCGGCATCTTCCCTTCTCCACCGGGACCCGTTTAGGGGCCAGCCTGATCGTGCTGGCCCTGGTCATGATCCGGATATCGGGTGGTCAGGAGGGAGAGGCGGTCATCGTCGAGATCCCGTCCGGCTCGACGTCACAGCGGGTCGCATCCATTCTGGAAGCGAACGACGTGGTCGGCAGTGCCCGGCTCTTTCACGCATACGTGCGGATACGGCAGGCGGACCGCGGGCTCAAGGCCGGCACCTACGCCATGAGGACCGGGAGCTCGATGAAGGAGGCGCTGCGTCAGCTCTCCCGGGGAGAGGTCGAGACGGTACCCGTCACGATTCCCGAAGGACTCGCCTTCTGGCAGTTGGCGCCGATTCTCGCCGGCATCACGGGAGACAGTGAGGACGCAATCGCAACGGTGCTCCGGAATCCTGCGCTCGCGGAGCGCTTCGGCGTGCCCGGCCCGACCACCGAGGGCTATCTCTTCCCGGACACGTACCGCTTCGCGAGAGGCGTGCCCCTCGACGCCGTGATCGAGGCGATGGTCGCACGGTACGCGGACGTATGGACCGACGAGCGCCGGACCGCTCTCGAAGCGTCCGGGATGACCGAAACGGAGATCGTGACCCTGGCGTCGATCATTCAGACCGAGGCCAGACAGGTTTCCGAGATGCCCCGCATCTCCGGCGTGTACCACAACCGGATTCGTGATGGCTGGCTCCTCCAGGCTGATCCGACCGTCATCTACGCGCTGGGCGGCTATCGAGAGCGCTTGTTGTACGCGGCCATAGACTCGGTCGCCGACAACCCGTACAACACGTATAGGCAGAGTGGGCTTCCGCCAGGCCCGATTGCGTCTCCCGGTGAACGGGC
>CALHIO010000134.1 GCA_938030915.1 uncultured Gemmatimonadota bacterium | reverse complement strand
CGCCGCGCGGAGGCCAGCCACGTGGCGGTAGGACGGCTCGAACTCCTTTACCCGTTCCCGGTGGAGGCGCTGACCCAGTTGCTCGAGCACTATCCGAACATCCGTGAGGTCGTCTGGGCCCAGGAAGAGCCCCGCAACATGGGGGGGCTGACGTATGTCGGACCGCGACTCCGCTCGGTCGTTCCCCGGAAGGTGCCGCTCTCCTACGCTGCGCGTCCTGAGCGGGCGAGCCCGGCGGAAGGCAAGGCGTCCACGCACGCCAAGCATCAGGAGTTGGTTGTCCTGAACGCGCTCGGCTTCGAGCCCGAGTCCACGGACTAGGACCGGGCGGCCATGTCCGTCCTTGCCCGAATCCGCGGATCGCTCCGACGGAGGCGGGGGAGTCGGCTGGCCATCCTCCCCTTCGCAGACGGCTCCTGGCTATTCGGGGCGGGGGCGATCGAGGGGATCGCGACGCTACTCGGATCGGTCGATGGCCTGACGATCGTCGGGCCCGTCTCGTCGCTCGCCTTCAGTCACCGAACGACCGACCTCGGTTCGGCGGCCAACGAACTGGGCGCGGATTTCCTGGTTCGCGGACAACTCGAAGACGAGGACGAGGACGAGGGCGAGCAGAAACGGGTCGTTGCACAGCTCGTCCGAACCTCTGACGGGGCCGAGCTCTGGTCCGGCGCCTGGCGCTTCGAGACCGAAACCCTGTTCGACATTCAGAGCCAGATCGCGGGCGAGATCGCACGCGCTCTCGGATCGCCGACACCAGCGCCGACGCCCGATCTGACCTATCGGGCGCCAACCTCGGACTCCGTTGCGTGGCAGTATTACGTCGACGGACGAATCGCCCTGCTCGCTGGTGATCCCACCCGCGCTCTCGGGCGCTTCGAGGCGGCGATCGAACGGGACTCGATCTTCGCGGACGCGTGGGCGGGGATGGCGGAGTGTTGGCGTGATGCCCGTGAGGCGCACGTATCGCTGCGCACGGGAACCGACCTCGACGCCACCGTGCGCGCCGTGCGTGAGGGCGCGGACCGGGCACTCGATCTCGACGACACGGTCGCGCGAGCACACACCGCGCTCGGATACGCAGATCTGCTCGACTGGGCGTTCGATTCGGCCGAGGCTCACCTTCGTCTGTCCCTCGAGATGGCTCCCTGCATGGCCACTGCGCACCAGTGGCTCGCTCGGACGCTCCTGTACCGCGGAGCCTACGAAGACGCGTGCGGGTCAGCGGACCGCGCCATGGCACTCGAGCCGCTCGACCCGACCCTCGTGAACGAGTCCGGCTGGCCGCACGCACTGGCCGGCCGCATCGACGAGGCCGTGGCCCGATCCCGAAGAGCCATTCAACTCGATCCGGAGCATGCCCTCTCGTACCTGCACCTTGGTCGCTACGCCGAGCAGAGTGATCGACGTGGCGAATCCCTGACCTACTATCGCGCAGCAGTCGAAGTCTCGGGGCGTGAGCCTTTTCTGACGGCCTTCCTCGGCACGGCGCTGGCTCGCGCTGGCGAGCGGTCCGAAGCCGAGGAGATCGCGCATGACCTGATCCGGAAGGCACGCCGCGGCACGCCGGTCGCAACCAGCCTCGGAGCGCTCCTGACCACGCTGGCACGCCACGATGAGGGCCTCGCCTGGATCGAGGCAGGCGTGGAGGCCCGCGAGCCGATCGCTCTGCTGGCCGGGACGTCGTGGCTGCCACTCAGCGAACTCAGAAGTTCGTCACGCCTGGCCGATCTTCTGGAGAACCGGCCTCGGTAGTTCGACCCGGCCCCGCCGGCTACCTTGCAAAGCCCATGAATCTTCCCTTTCAGCTGGACCGGCCCCTGGTCTTCTTCGACCTCGAGACGACAGGTCTCGACCTGAAGAACGACCGCATCATCGAGCTCGCATTCATCAAGTGGACGCCGACGGGCGACATCCTCGAACGCGAGCGACGGTTCAATCCGGGCATGCCGATCCCACCCGAGGCCACTGCGGTACACGGGATCACCGATGCCGACGTCGCCGACGAAGTCGAATTCTGCAGAGTGGCGCGCTCGCTCGACCTGATGCTGGAAGGGTGCGATCTCGCCGGATTCAACGTTCGTCGTTTCGACATCCCGATGCTGGTGGAGGAGTTCAAGCGCTGTGACGTCGACTTCTCGATGGAGGGGCGCCGGGTGGTGGACATGCAGAACATCTTCCACCGGGAGGAGCGACGTGACCTCTCCGCTGCAGCCCGCTTCTACCTGGGTCGGGAGCACGAGGAAGCACACACCGCGCTCGGGGACATCCGTACCTCGGCCGCTGTCCTCGGCGGCCAGCTCGAACGCTACCCGCACATCCCGCGAGACCTCGACGGCCTGCATGCCTACTGCGAGGAGTACGCTCCGACGCGCACGGAGGTCGACCGCTGGTTCAGCTCCGAAGAGGAGGGCCGTGTCTTCCGGAGAGGAAAGTACAAGGGACGTCCGCTCGCCGAGGTGGCCAGAGACGCCCCCGACTATCTGCAATGGATGATGGGCGCGGCCGACATGGACGTGGACGTGTTCGACGTCGTCCGTGCCGCGCTTGGTCTCACCCCGATCGAGACGGACCCCACACCCGAATGAAAGGCACTCCCGTGACGAAGGACACTCCCATGACGAAGGACACTTCCATGGTCGTTTTCCTGCAGGTGACTCCGCGCACCGTGACCCGAGCCTGCTCTCTGCTCGGCCTGACTCTGATGGCGATCTTCACGGCATCGCCCGTGAGTGGTCAGACGGCGATCACGACAGACGCGATGTCCTCCATGTACCCTCGCTCGATCGGACCCGCCGTCACCGGCGGACGCATCCACGACGTCGAGGCACTGCCCAACGATCCGTCGACACTCTTCGTGGGCACCGCATCCGGAGGACTCTGGAAGTCGACGAATCGGGGCCAGACGTGGATCAACGTCTTTTTCGACAAACCGGTCAGCACCTTCGGTGACATCGCGATCTCTCGCTCCCATCCCCACATCATGTACGCGGGCACGGGCGAGCAGCAGAATCGGCAATCCAGCTCGTACGGCAACGGCATCTACCGCTCCGACGACGGGGGTGACACCTGGACCCATCTGGGGCTGGAAGAGACGAGGCACACAGGCCGGATCGTCATCCACCCGACCAACCCGGATATCGTGTACTTCGGAGCGGTCGGCAATCTCTGGGCGGGCTCCGAAGACCGAGGGGTCTTCAAGAGCACGGATGGTGGCCAGAGCTGGGAGAAGGTCCTCTTCGTCGACCGGTTCTCGGGCGTGATCGACATGGCGATCGACCCCCGTGATCCGAACACCGTGTACGCCGCTACGTACCAGCGGCTGCGGCGGGCATGGGGCTTCAACGGGGGCGGCCCCGGCAGTGGCATCTGGAAATCGACGGACGGCGGGGCGAACTGGAACCGCCTCGGCGCGGGGCTGCCCGAGGGTGACCTGGGACGCATCGGAATTGCGGTCGCGGAGTCGAATCCTCGGGTCGTGATGGCGCTCGTCGAGGCCGAAGACGATCAGTCCGGCGTCTACCGCTCGGAGGATGCAGGACTCTCGTGGACGCGGGTGAACGAGCAGAACATCCGGCCGATGTACTACTCGCACATCTTCATCGATCCGAACGACGACGAGCGCGTCTACACGCTGGCGACGCGGTCGTACGTCAGCGACGACGGTGGTCGGACCTTCAGTCAGATCGCGCTGGCGCCGACCTACGACGTGGGAATCCATGCCGACCACCATTCGCTGTGGATCAACCCGGCCGATCCGGATCATCTCTTCCTCGCCGGCGACGCCGGGCTCCACGAGAGCTACGACCGCGGGATCAACTTCCGGAAGCTCAACAACATTCCGATCTCTCAGTTCTACGCCATCGGCGTCGACATGCGTGATCCCTACTGGGTGTACGGAGGTCTGCAGGACAACCACTCGTTCTTCGCCCCCTCGGAGAATCGCCGCTGGGCGGGCATCCTGAACGACGACTGGATGCAGAACGGCTTCGGTGACGGGATGTTCTGGCAGGCGGACCCCGACGATGCGCGCTACAGCTACGGGAGTTCGAACGGCGGGAATTACTTCCGATACGACACGCAGACCGGGGACATGCTCGACATCTCTCCGGAGGCGCCCGTCGGTCAGCAGTACCGGTTCGACTGGACGTCTCCGATGATGCTGTCGCAGCACGATTCCGATCTGCTGTACGTCGCGGGGAACAACCTGTTCATCTCCCGGGATCGGGGTGGCTCATGGACCTCCACGGAGGACATGAGCCGTCAGATCGATCGCGACACGCTCCAGATCATGGGCGTGGCCGGTGCCGACATCACGATCTCCCGAAACGACGGCACGAGCTCCTTCGGGGAGGCCGTCACGCTCGACGAGTCTCCGGTCGACCCGGCGGTGCTGTGGGTCGGCTACGACGACGGAAACCTCCAGGTGAGCCGGAACGGGGGGACCACCTGGGCGGAGGTCTCGGGCAACGTGCCCGGGATCGCCGACGGCACGTACGTGAGCAGGATCGTCGCTTCGTCCACCGCGGCAGGGACCGCATACGCGACGTTCGACGCGCACCGCGACGGTGATTTCAGGCCCTACGTGTACCGCACGCGGGACTTTGGTTCTTCGTGGGAGGCGCTGCACGCGGGGCTGCCGGCGATGGGTTCGGTGAACGTCCTCGTGGAGCACCCCGACAATCCCAACACGCTCTTCGTCGGAACGGAGCACCACGTCTTCGCCAGCACGGATGCGGGCAGGAACTGGGCCCGCGTGCCGAACCTGCCGACCACGAATTACGACGATATGGTCATCCACCCGCGCGAGAAGGATCTCGTGATCGGGTCGCACGGGCAGGGCGTCTGGATCCTCGACGACACACGGGCGATCGCGGAGTGGGGTGAGGCGACCGCCCCGGTGACGGTCTTCTCCGCCCCGCTCGGAACGATCAAGCTGTGGAAGAAGGACACGTCGTATCGGGGGCAGGACAAATACGCAGGCGCGAACCCGGTGGACGGCGTGGAAATCACCTATCGGATCATGAACGGCGCGGGGAGCGCGACCATGCGCGTCCATCGCGCCGATGGCACGGTGGTTCGCGAGCTGACTGTGCCGGGCGCCACCGGCACGCATCGCGTGAACTGGGATCTGCGCCACGGAGGCCCGGGAGTGTCCAGTGAATGGACACGGCACGACAGCCCGGTTCTGGCTCGTCCGATCGACACGTGGGGCCCGTGGGTCTCACCCGGCACCTACAGCGTTTCGATCGAATCCGGCGGTCAGCGCGGTGAGACCATGGTCGAGGTACGCGGTGATCCGGAGATGCCGATGCTCACGCAGGACATGTATGAGAGCCGCGAGCAATTCATGCTCGATGCCATCGCACTCACTACGCAGATCTCCGATGTCATGCGCGACAACAGCATGAATGCGGGCGGAGGCGGCTTCGGATTTCGCGGCCCGGCGGGTCCGCCCCGGACACCGGAAGACAGACTCCGCGTGGCCCGGCGCATGGTTCAGCAGGTCTACTCCGCACTCAACGGAGGCGCGGTCCGTCCAGGTTCTCTGTATCCACCGACCCAGACCCAGCGGGAACAGCTGCAGCGGGCACGCGATCTGCTCGAGGACGCGATGGCCGAGCTGCGGTAGGACGGCACACGATCCAAGATGCGTCGATTGCGACACCCCATGGTCGCTCTCGCGGCGATCCCGCTCGCCGTGTGCGGACCGGGCGAGCCGGCCTCCGAGGCTTCATCCGCAGAGGCCGGTGGCCCGGTCCTGCCGACCCAGGGCGTCTACGGTCGGTCGCCCGCGGCCGCAGGTGGCATACCCAGCGTGATCATGCTGACCCACGTGGCCGGGACCGACGTCCCCGACGCGGATGAGGGGGCCGTCACGATCGACCAGTTCGGTCTCACCTTCTCACCGACCCGCATCGTGACCAGGCCGGGGGTATCGGTCGTCTTCACGAACAGTGAGGCCGCAGTCGCACACAACGTGCGTGTTCGTGCGGTCGGCGACACCGTGGATGTGCTGGACGCCGACGCGAACCCCGGAGAGCGACTCACCGTCGAGCTCCCGGCCCCCGGCGGCTACGACGTCCTGTGCGACATGCATCCCGGTATGACCGCCTTCATGTTCGCATCCGACGCCACTCACACGGCCCTCGCCGAGACCGATGGCACCTTCGTGCTCGAGGATGTCCCTCCGGGCACATACACTCTTCAGCTCTGGACCGCAGACGACCGCGTTCACGAGCCTCGACGGATCGAGGTCGGTACCGGACATACCGGTATCGATCTCGCCCTGCCGGGGTAGATCTCCTCGAGTTCGCGCGAGCGGCGCTGGCTCGAAACCCTCCACTGCCCACCGCACACTCCCCACCATCATGTTCTTTTACGCCCACTCCGGCTTTCGTTACCTGGTCCTGCTGATGGGTCTCGTCGTGATCGGCTACGCCGCATACGGACTCATGACCAAAGCCGAATACGGAAAGCCGATGCGTGTACTCTCGGCGATCTTCACCGGGGTCATGGACCTCACGGTGCTCCTCGGGCTCATCGTGCTCTTCACGGGCACGTTCTACCCACAGCTCGGCGGCCACATCGTGATGATGATTCTCGCGACCGTGATCGCCCACGCCGTCCATGGGGTCATGAAGCGTCGTCCGCCGGAGGCGCAGACGTTCACGCCGCATATCGTCGGCACCGTGGCCGTCCTCGCGTGCGTCGTCGCCGGTATCATGGCCATCGGCCGAAACATCGTCGGCTGACGCGACGGAACGTTCGCCATGGAGCTGGAGCCCCTGGAGCCTTTGAATCCCGTCGCCGAAGCGGCGGCGAGCCATGGTCCGTCGGACCTCGGGCTGGTCATGGGCGGGGGGGGAGCCCGAGCCGCCTACCAGGTCGGCGTCCTGCGGCACATCGCCCAGCACTATCCGCGACTCGAGGTCCCCTACATCCACGGGATCTCTGCCGGAGCCATCAACGCCGCGGGGCTGGCGTCCCACCACGGGACCTTTCTGCAAGCCGTCGACGAGCTCTCCCACCTGTGGGGAGACCTCACCATCGACCACGTCTTTCGAGTGGACCCGCGCTCGCTCGCGATGAACAGCATGCGCTGGCTCCGACAGCTCGGCGGGGGCGGTCTTCGTGGGGGGCGTATCCAGGTCCGCGGGCTGGTCGACACGACCCCTCTGGACGCGTACCTGACGGAGACGCTCCACGCGGTGGACCGCGAGCTCACCGGAATCCAGTACAACGTCGATCACGGCGGCCTGAAGGCCTTCGCGGTCAGCACCACCTGCTATTCGACCGGGGCTTCCGTGACCTGGCTTCAGGGTCGCGACGTCGCGACGTGGGAGCGCCCGCAACGGGTGACCCGGCCGACGACCATCACGGTCGATCACATCATGGCGTCGGCGGCCCTGCCCCTCCTCTTTCCGGCCATCCAGATCGAGCGCGACTGGTACGGTGACGGGGGGGTCAGGCTGACGGCACCGCTCTCGCCGGCTCTGCACCTCGGCGCACGCCGGATCCTGGCGATCTCGAATCGCTACGATCGGAGCAAGAAGGAGGTCGAGCACGCGAGCACCCGGGGGTATCCACCTCCTGCACAGGTCGCCGGCGTGCTCTTCAACGCGATCTTCCTGGACCTGCTCGACCACGACGCTCTTCGACTGGAACGGTTGAATCGCCTGCTCAAGGCACTCCCCGAGGAGCACCGGCACGGACTCGAGCCGGTCAAGCTGCTCGTCCTTCGCCCGTCGGTCGACCTGGGACGACTCTCGTCCCGATTCGAGGCCCGGCTCCCACGGTCGATCCGATTCCTGACGCGAGGTCTCGGCACCCGGGAAACCGAGTCTCCGGACGTGCTGAGCCTCATCCTCTTCCAGGCGGACTACCTCCGGGCCCTGATGGAGGTCGGTGAGGCGGATGCCGCGGCTCGCCACGACGAGATCATGGAATTTCTCGCAGACTGACGGCTCTCCCGACACGCACTGGGGTAGGGGATTTTTCGGAGGACCATCCCGGCTTCCGACGTTAGTTTTCAGGTCGTTGTACCGCTCGTCACCAGGCTCAGCCGGAAGGTCCCCATGGCCGAAGAGAAGAAGCTCGCTACGGAGCTCGAGTCCCGCGAAGTCGCCGAACACGCGCGGGAGCAGCAGTGGGAGAAGAGCAGCTTCGCCAAGATGCTCTTCGAGGGAAAGCTCGATCTCGATCTCGTGTATCCCGCCCCCGAGCCGGACCCCGAGGAGCAGGAGCGTGCTGCGCGTTTCCTCGAAGAGCTGGAGGTGTTCGCCCGCACTCACATCGACGGCGACCAGCACGACACCGAGGGTTGGGTACCTCAAGAAGTCCTGGACGGCCTCGCAGAGATGGGCGCCTTCGGGATCAAGACACCCCGAAAGTACGGGGGCCTCGAGCTGTCTCAGGTCTCGTACAACCGCGCTCTGGCCATCATCGCATCGCGGTGCAGCGCGACGGGTGCGTTCCTGTCGGCGCACCAGAGCATCGGGGTGCCCGGACCGCTCCTGAAGTTCGGCACGGAAGAACAGAAGGACCGATATCTGCCCCGTCTGGCGAAGGGTGCGCTTTCCGCCTTCGCGCTGACGGAGCACGACGTCGGCTCGGACCCCGCCAACCTCTCCACGACGGCGGAACTCTCCGAGGACGGATCGCACTGGATTCTCAACGGCGAGAAACTCTGGACGACGAACGGCCCGCGCGCCGAGATCATCGTGGTCATGGCCCGAACGCCGGCACCCGAGGGCTCGAAACGCAAGCCGATCACCGCCTTCATCGTCGAAACCGACTGGGAGGGTGTCGAGACGCTGGACGAATGCTCTTTCATGGGTCTGCGCGCCCTGTCGAACGGCGCGCTCCGCTTCACGGACGTGAAGGTCCCCCGTGAGAACCTTCTCTGGGGCGAGGGGAAAGGGCTCAAGCTGGCGCTGATCACCCTCAACACGGGCCGGCTCGCACTTCCGGCCTTCTGCGCCGCCGCCGGCAAGGGCAGTCTCGAAATGGTTCGCGACTGGGCCGGGAATCGTGTTCAGTGGGGTCTACCCGTCGGGCATCACGATGCCGTCGCTCAGATGATCGGCAAGATGGCAGCCGATACCTTCGCCCTCGAGGCGCTCGTCGAGCTGATCGGAGCCATGTCCGACTCCGGGCGGTTCGATATCCGGCTGGAAGCGGCGGTCGCCAAGATGTGGGGCACCGAGACCGGCTGGGACCTCGTGAACGACGCACTGCAGGTGCGCGGTGGACGAGGGTACGAAACGCACGATTCGCTGCGGGCCCGAGGAGAGGTGTCGTACCCCGTGGAGCGCTGGCTCCGCGATATGCGCATCAACACGATCTTCGAGGGCTCCTCGGAAATCATGCGCCTCTTCATTGCCCGGGAAGCCGTGGATCGACACTTCTCGATCGCGGGTGATCTCGTGAACCCGAAGGCCTCCGCAGGTGCGAAGATGGCTGCCCTCGTGAAGGCGGGTCTGTTTTACGCGTGGTGGTACCCGACCCGCTTCCTCGGGTGGAGTGCCTGGCCTCGCTACTCCGAGTTCGGTTCTCTGGCCAGGCACCTGCGCTACGTCGAGCGGACCTCGCGTCGCCTCGCTCGCGCCACGTTCTACACGATGGTCCGCTTCGGGCCGGGGCTCGAGAAGCGGCAAGCCGTGCTCGGCCGGGTGGTGGATATCGGGGCGGAGCTTCTCGTCATGAGCGCAACCGTGCTGTACGCGAAGACGCTCGAGAAGCGCGGTGGCGACGAGCGGGGCGCAGACGCCCTCGCAGACGCATTCTGCCGGCAGGCCCGTCGCCGGATTTCCGCCAGCTTCCGCTCGATCTTCCGCAACGACGACGTCGCCACCTACAAGGTGGCGCGTCGATACCTGGACGGTGAAATGGAGTGGCTCGAACGAGGCGTCATTTCTCTCGCCGGGTACCGCGAACTCCAACGAAGCGTCGCTGAAGAAGCGGCTTACGAACACACAGAGGTCCCGGAGCCTGTTCCTGCATCATGACCACACTGCATCCCCGGGCGTACAAGGTCACCGTCGTCTGGACACTCGGTCTGCTGTTCCTCGGCAGCATCGTCCACGCCACCGAGTCGAGCCTCGCCTGCCCTGACTGGCCAACGTGTTTCGGGTCCATGGTGCCGGAAATGACGGGCGGAGTGTTCTGGGAGCACCTGCACCGGCTCGTCGCGGGTGGCCTCGTCATGATGTTCGCCCTGGCGACCTGGCTTGCGAAGAAGGAAACATCGGATCGCCCGTGGATTTTTCGAGCCTCGCTCGCGGGCGTCGGCCTGCTCCTCGTGCAGTCCGTCTTCGGTGGCCTGACCGTCATCTATCAACTCCCGGACCTCGTCTCGACGACTCACCTCAGCCTGGCCTTCATCTTCCTGTCGCTGGCTACGGTGTTGGCCACGGCGACCCATGGGTCGACCGGGTCGGGATCCCCCCCGACGATCGAGGGCTTCGGGGCGGGTGAAGGACGTCGTCTCACCCTCATCGCCGGTGCCGGAGCGATCCTTGTCTTCCTGCAGTCGGCGCTCGGCGCGCTGGTTCGACACACGGACGGGGGCATGTCCTGCCCTGACGTTCCACTCTGCCTCGGTCAGGTCGTCCCACCTCTGGTGAACGTTCAGATCACCTCTCACGTCCTCCACAGATTCATGGCGGTGATCGCAACCCTCGTGGTGATCGGTCTCTACCGCTGGGCGCTCCGCGCCGAGGTGCCGACCCGCCTCCGGCGCTGGATCGCGGGAGCGGTCGCACTCGTGCTGATTCAGGTCGCGCTCGGTGTCGTCTCCGTTCTGACGATCCTGGCCGTCCCGCCCGTCTCTCTACACACCCTTGTCGCGGCTGCGCTCCTGAGCCTGCTGGTCGGTCTCGCCACCATCGGGACCCGCGCCGCCTCAACCGTCGAACAACCGGAGCTGGTCGAGACCCGATGAATGCAAATGAAGCGGGGGATCTCCTCGCTCTGATCAACGCCACTCTGAACGCCACGAGCGCGATCGCACTCATCACGGGCTTCGTCTTCATCCGACGAAAGGTGGTGGACAAGCACAAGCGGGCGATGCTCACCGCCGTGGGAGCCTCTGCCCTCTTCCTCGTCTTCTACGTCGCCCGGGTGCTTCTGACCGGCACACACGAATTCGCCGGCGAGGGTCTGGCGCGTATCACGTACTTCAGCATCCTCTTCAGCCACATGGCTCTGGCGGTTCTGGTTCTGCCGTTCATTCTTCGACTCCTGTGGCTCGCGCAAAAGGAGCGCTTCGAGGATCACAAGAAGCTCGCCCGCTATGTGTTCCCCGTGTGGGCCTATGTCTCGGTCACCGGCCTGCTGGTCTACCTTCTGCTCTACCAGATCTACGGGTACGCGTGACGCGGTCGGGCGCGGATGCCGGAGCGGCGCGCGACCGACTGCTGGGCTACACGGAAGCCGTCGTCGCGGCGTCGCTCTGGGGCTCGTCCGGCATCTTCGCCGTCAACCTGTTTCGACTGGGTGTCCCGCCGGAGAGCCTGGCCTTCCTGCGACCCCTCCTCGGTGCGCTGATCCTTCTCGTCGCCGTGGGACTCCGGCAGCGTGAAGGCCTCCGCGTCGATGGCCGCGGACTCCTGATCCTGATGGCGGGCGGCGGTATCTCCGTCGGCGTCTTCCAGATCGCCTATCAATTCTCCACCGACGCCGTGGGTGTGCCATCGACGGTCGCCATGCTGTACCTGGCGCCCGCCGTCGTCGCCGCGGCCTCGGGCCCACTACTGAATGAATGGCCCGATCAGACCCGGATCGCGCTTCTGGTGCTCACGCTCTCCGGTGTCTGGCTCAGTGTGCTCGGAGCCGACGCCGTCACCACGACGTTCGGTTCCAGCGGCCTCGCATGGGGCGTCATGGCGGGCGTCGCCTACGGCGCCTACACCCTGTTCGGCCGATACGCGGCTCCGGTGTACGGTTCGATTCCGACCGTCGTGTACAGCACTCTGGGGTGCGTCCTCTTCCTCGCCGTGGCTGTGCCGGTGACGAGCGGGCCGATCGTGTGGCCGACGTCGAGCCTCGCATGGGGGGTACTCCTCGCCTTTGCCGCGCTCACGATCGCGGTCGCCCACTTCCTCTTCTTCGACGCACTCGCGCGCATCGATGCCAGCCGGGCCTCGATCGCCACCGCGATCGAGCCGGTCGTCGCCGCCTCACTCGCCACGGTGCTTCTGGGCCAGGGGCTGTCCCCTCTCGGCTGGACGGGAATCGGACTCGTGGTGCTTGGCGTCGCCGGCGTTGGTGCAACCGCACGCAGAGTCGACATCGAAGCCGTCGTCGCCGACTAACCTCCACGACCAGGGAGACACGTGTTGCGAGCCAACCGGGGTACCGGTAAGCTCGCGCCCCGTGGACAGACTGGAGCAACTCAGACGCGTACTGGAGACCTCTTCCGATCCCGACAATCCGTCGGCAGAGGCGGTCGCCCAGCTTCTCGACGACGTGCAGCACATTGCCGTCGTAGGATTGTCACGGAATCTCGAAAAGGCCGCGCGGCGCATCCCGTCCTACCTTGCCGCCAAGGGCTTCGACGTGATCCCGGTGAATCCCTCCGCCGAACGCCTCCTCGGCCGCGTGAGCTACGCGGATCTCGACGATGTTCCCGAGCCTGTCGACCTGGTCCTCATCTTCCGACCGAGCGCGGAGGCCGGTGCATTCGTCGAGAAGGCTACCGCGCGCACCGATACGCCGGCGATCTGGCTGCAGACCGGGATTCAGGCCCCGGATGAGGTCGCAGCTGCGCGGCAGGCGGGCCGGATGGTCGTCCAGGATCTGTGCATCTTTCGCGTGCACCGGGTCCTGCTGGACTAGGTCGGAATCGGGCCCTCGTCACCGTCGTCGATCCGGACCTCGGGCGGGCTATCGGTGACCGAAGCGGCGTCCTGGACGAGCTCGGGCTCCCACCGGCACAGATCGTGGCCCAGCCCCTGACAGAGCGTATGCTCGACCCGAGCCGAACCACCCAGCGCCCGTGAGAGGAACTCTTCGGTAAAGCCGCTCAGCAGATGGCAAGCGTCGCCACCCGGGTCGGCCTCAAAGAAGAGAAGTGACCGGCCCTCGATCACGAACGCGCCCCGACCGAAGCCACCGATAGGCCGGCCGAAGAGTCTCTTGAGACGCTTTCGGGCGTGCCGCCGCATCGCTCGATATCGCAGCCCTCCCGGCAGACGCCGGACCCACCGCGGTGCTCGCTCCTCTGCGGCGAGCTGCCGACCGACCGCCCGGAAGACCTCTGGCCCGTCAGGACGTCGGATCACGAAGCGGAACAGCCCTCGGATCTCGTCGTCCGTAAGACGTACCCGACGCCGAACGTCTTCGCGATAGGTTCGGATCTGGCGCTCCACGACATCACTGAGGCCAAAGCGCCTCGGGATGGTCTGCGTGGGATCCTCATCCTCGAGGATTTCCATGGGCAGATCCATGTCCCGCATGACCTCGAGAAGTCTGAGTGCCACGACGGCCTGGACGCGACGAGGGCCTGCTTCAGCCGGCGGCGTGGGCGCGGGATCCGTCAAAGGGTCTCGAGATCGAGAGGAGGCATGCGACTCGGTAATCTCGAAACGCCGACGAACCGTGGCAACGAAGTCGACGGGGCAGGCTCACGAGACTCTGGTGCCTCGCCGCTTCTCGCGGCCCACGGGCACCTCCGGATCGGAGACGCGGCAGGTTAGCTTCCCCACATGAAACGATACCCCGCATTCGATCCGCCCGAGTACCTCGAATGGGCACCGGATCCGGCGCTCGTCGACACATTCGACGACACACTCGCATCCGACGCCGACCGAGCAGCTGTCGTCAACGCGCTCTCGGAGGACGATCTCCTTTCCATTTACCGAGACCTGTTGCGCACGCGCCTCCACGATATCGGCCTGAAGCGTTGGGTCCGTACGGGTGTCATCTCAAAAGCCTGGCTCGGAACGGGAGAAGAAGCGGTCACGGTCGGGAACGTCCGCGCACTCGATCCCGACAGGGACGTCGTCTCACCGATGATCCGGAACGCCGGCGCGCTCCATATGATGGGCATGCCTCTGTCGGACATGTTCCGCGGCTACCTCGCGACGTCGGACTCACCGAGCGAGGGCCGTGATCTGCACATCGGAGACATGGCTGCCGGGATCATCCAGCCGATCAGTCACATGGGCACGAGCGTGACGATCGTGACCGGCGTCGCGCTCTCGTTCCGAAATCGCGGGGAGGCCCGGGTGGCGATGACGTGGGTGGGTGACGGCGCCACCAAGTGCGCCGCGTGCCACGAAGGGCTCAACCTCGCGGCGGTCCAGAACCTTCCGGCGATCTTCGTGATTCAGAATAACCAGGTCGCCCTCGGGACGCCGTCCGCAGCCCACGGGGTCGGGGATCTCCACGCGTGGCCCGCCATGTATGGCATCGATGCGTGGAGCTGCGACGGAAACAACGTGCTCGACGTGTATGCGGCGACCCGTCTCGCGGCAGACCGCTGTCGGGAGGGCGGTGGGCCGGCCGCCATCGTCGCCGACACCTTCCGCATGGGAGGCCACGCGACCCACGACGAGCGCGAGGCTCGCGACACGTTCGCACCGGAGCTGTTCGCGGAGTGGGGACGTCGCGACCCGGTCGGGTTGTTCGAGTCGTGGCTGGGCCGCAAGGGTGTTTCGTCCTCGGTGCTTGAGACGATCGAGGCCGAGGTGACCACCGAAATGGACAACGCGGCGGACGAGGCACTCGCATCCCGCGACAGGATCCCTCCACCGGAGCAGGCGCTCTACGACGGCTTCTCGGAGGGCGGGACGCTGATCGGGCTCGAGGGGCGTCCGATCTGAGGCCGCGATTAGGGTGCGCTCTCCCCTTGAGGGAATGGGTGTTCCCGATATCTTACCTGTCAAGTATTTGGATCTGTTCGCTTGGCTCCAACTAGGACTTAGACCAATGGTCAACACGCATCCTCCGGTTGTGAGCCAAAATCTGTTCGATCGCCCCCTCGAGGAACTGACGGACGAGGAACTCGTCACAGCCCACCTCGAAGGACGCCCTGGCGCGTTTCAGCGGCTCTACAACAGATATCGGGACCGTCTCATCCACTTCATCACGCGAAAGACCGGCGACCCGGACCGTGCGCAGGATCTGGTTCAGGAAGCCTTCATTCGAGTAACTCGACACCTGCACCGGTTCGATACGTCGAAGAAGTTTTCGACGTGGGTCTACACCATCGCGGGCAACCTGTCGAAGAACGAGTTGAGAAACCGGTCCCGGAGTCCTCTGGTGCTGTTCCAGCGCCTCACGAACAACTGGGACGATGATCACCGCCCCATCCAGTTCGAGGACTACTCGACGAAACCCGACGACCTGTACCGCAAGCGGTACCTGCGTCGGCTCGTGGAAGACACAGTTCAGACCCTCCCCGAGCATCACCAGCTCGTCTTCCGGCTCCGCGAACTGGAAGGAAAGAGCTATGAGGAGATCTCCGAGATCACCGGAGTGAACCTCGGCACGGTCAAGAGCCGTTTGCATCGGGCGAGAAACTCCTTCGCTCAGCGCATCGAGCCCTTCCTGAACTGAAGCTTCGGGGCCACTCTCATCGTAGTGAGTGGCAAGACACCATGACCGGACGGGTCCGCTTGCGGGCCCGTCCGTCAGTGCCTGGAGGAATCCTCGGATGTTCGAAGACCTGCGTTCCGCCTTCAAGGAAGCGCTCGACAACTTCAACAAGGAGTTGAGTCGCGATCAGGTCTCGGAGACGGCGGACAAACTTCTCATCGGCATGAAGAACGAAATCGCCGACGAGAAGGCTCAGGTCGCCGGCCTCGAGGATCAACTCAAGACGACGCTCGAGCAGATCGACCGGCTCGAAAAGGACATCGAAACCGCGCGCCGCCGGGAGGAGATGGCACGCGACATCGACGACAACGAGACGGTGAAGCTCGCCGCCGAGTGGACGACCAAGGCCGAGGGTCAGCGCTCGATCCTCATCAAGAAGGCGACAGCACTGAAGGAGGAGTTCGACTTCCGCTCCCGCACGGTCGACGAGATGTACGAGCGCTTCCATGAAGCGAAGAGCAAGCGCGAAGCCCTCTCCGCCACGACGGGCCGGTCGGGAGCACGTGAGTCGATCACCGCGGCGAACGATCTCTTCGACGAACTCGATCGCATGGCCGAAAAGATCGAGGGAACGGACGCGCAGGCGCAGGCCGCCCAGGCATTCGACGAGCTCGACTTCGACAGCGGCGGCTCGGAGCATCGGGTCGATCTCGAAGCACCGCCACAAGCTCGAGATCTGGACGTCGATGCGGCGCTCGAGGAACTCAAGCGGAGAATGGGCGAGGACTGACCCCGCCGCACCTTACTCGACCGAGTCGCTCTCTCCTGACAGCTCCCGGAGGCGGAGGAACCCTGCGCATTCGCCCGCCAGGAAGAGGATGTCCTCTCTCAGGGTGGACGACAACGGCGTGGCGCGGCTGCCTCCACCGTCGACCAGGAGTGCCCAGAGGCGCCCTGCCCCCGACCCCAGAAAGAGAGCCAGTCCGTCCGCCTCACGATCGAGGAGTACAGGGGCTTCATCCGCACCGTACCGGGGCATCGCATCCGGACCGACCTCGGTGCGTGCAGGGTCGGCGCCGAGATCCAGCACGACGAAGGGCTCGGGCGTGCGGTGTCCACCCGGCTCGCACGAGACGATCATCCCGCGTTCCGCCTGCGCGAGGTGAATGATCCGCCAGAGAGGGAGGGCGAAACGAGACCGCTCCCCGTCCGCTCCCCAGAGAGCCATCGCCCCCCGCGGGAAATCGCGGGCCGGCTTACGCTTCAGATAACGGCTGATATCGATGATCTCGTCGGACATCCCGGAATGAATCAGTACCGACGGACCGAGTCAAACGCCCCCGCCGGGGTGGTTCCCGTCATGCCGTTCCGATACCTTTTCGGGCGCAAAAGAACGCCGCACGAACGACCCCAGAACTCCGAATCAGCTATGCAAAACTGGATCGGCATCGCCATCTGGATCATCATGGGCGCCGCCATCGGCCTCATGATGCGAGCCGCCATCAGCCGTCCGGAAGAGCAGCCCGGACACGCTCAGGTCATCATGGCCCTGGGCGCGTTCGCATCCGTGATCGGAGGCATGCTCGGAGTCGGAATCTTCCATCTCTGGGAGCCGCTTGCCCTCAGCGTGGGCGGCATGGCCTGTGCGGCCGCCTTCGCCGCCCTCATGACGTTCATCTATCGCTGGGGCCTGCGCACGCTCATCTAGAGCTCCGGGATCCGGCGGAAGGACACTCCCCATGTCGGATGTACAGAGCTTCATCGATGAGAACCTCGGACGCTTCCGCTCCGAGCTGTACGACTTCCTGCGCATCCCGTCCGTCAGCGCGAAATCCGAGCATGACGGCGACACACGCGCGGCCGCGGAGTGGTTCGCCGAGAAGTTGTCGGACGCAGGGCTCCCGTCCGAGATCGTCGACACGCCCGGTCATCCGGTCGTCGTGGGTGAATCCCATGCCGCGGGACCGGACGCCCCCACCGTCCTGATCTACGGACACTACGACGTTCAGCCTCCCGAGCCGCTCGATCTGTGGTCGTCGCCGCCGTTCGAGCCGACGGAACGGGACGGCCGCGTGTACGCTCGAGGCTCAGCGGACGACAAAGGGCAGCTGTACATGCACGTGAAGGCACTCGAAGCGTATCACGCCAGCGGTACGCCTCTGCCGATCAACGTCGTCGTGATCGCGGAGGGTGAGGAGGAGGTCGGCTCCCCGAATCTCGTGCCCTTCGTCGTGGAGCATGCGGAGCGTCTCGCGTGCGACGTCGTGCTGATTTCAGACACCGGCATGTACGCCGAGGGCCTGCCGTCGGTCGGGTTTTCCCTCCGCGGCCTCGCCTACTTCGAAGTCCACGTCCACGGCGCGAACAGCGACCTGCATTCGGGTGAATTCGGGGGCGCGGTCGCGAACCCGGCGAACGTGCTGTCGAGGATCATCGCATCGCTTCACCGTGCAGACGGATCGATTGCGATCGACGGCTTCTACGACGACGTGCTGGAGTGGGACGAGGCGACCCGCGCGCAGATCGCGTCGCTGCCCCACTCCGACGAT
>CALHIO010000133.1 GCA_938030915.1 uncultured Gemmatimonadota bacterium | reverse complement strand
GCGTATCTTCTGCATGATATCGGACTCCTGGACCTCGACCCGGTCGCTGCGGGGGTCGCGGTCGTCGTGTACGGACATTCTCATCGGCCCGCCATGGAGCGGCGAGACGGTGTGCTGTACTTCAATCCGGGCGCGGCCGGTCACCGGCGGTTCACGCTTCCGGTGACGGTGGGGCGTCTCCTGATCGGTGATGACGGTGGCGTGTCGGGTGAGATCATCGATCTGGAGGTGTGAGCCGGCCAGCTCCTCGCGTGCGAGGTTGCGCGCAAACAGATTCCGGTACCAGTCCTCAAGGAGTCCGTGTGTCCAGAATGCGCTCGATTCGCCCGCTTTTGATGTTGATGGTGCTCCCGCTCGCCGGTTGCCTGACGTGGACGCCGGCCGGCATGAGTGCCGAGGCTCTGCTCCAGCAGCCGGAGCCCCCGGAACGTGTGCGCGTCGTCACCAACGACGGAGCCGAGCTGATTCTCGAGCAACCGGTGATCCGGGCCGGCGCCCTGGTGGCGACCGCGGCACCAGGTGCGGTCCTGGTCGGCGATGTGAGCAGCCTCGAGGTGGAGAAGGTCAGCATCGGCAGAACGATCGGGCTCGCCCTCCCGGGCGTCATCATCCTCGCGATTGTCGGTAAACGGTCCTGCAGGTGCTGAAGTCACCGATGAGGGCCCGGGGCGCCGCTTCCGTTCTTCTCACCGCCATGATCACGATGGGGTGCGGGGACGGTCCCGACGTGGATGTCGTGCTTCGCGGCGGTACGATCGTCGACGGCACGGGGCGACCCGCGTATGTCGGGGACGTAGCCGTCTCGGGCGGCACGATCGCGGCGGTCGGTGACCTCGGCTCTCTGAACGGTGTGGAGGAGCTCGATGTATCCGGTCTCGTGGTCGCGCCCGGCTTCATCAACCTTCACAGCCACGCACGATACCAGGGTCTGCCCACGGCGGAGAACGTCCTCGGTCAGGGCGTAACGACCGAGATCATCAACGCCGACGGTGGCGGCCCCCTCGATCTGGACGAGCAGCTCCGCGAAATCGAAGCAGCGGGGCTGGCGATCAACGTCGGTACGAACGTCGCCCTTGGGAGCATCTGGGCCGAGGTGAATGGCTCGGAAGACACCCGCCCGTCGGACGAACAGCTCGCCCGGATGAACGCGATGGTTCTCGGTGGGCTGTCGCAGGGCGCGTGGGGCGTTGCTGCGGGACTCGACTACAAGCCCTCGTACTACTCCACCACGGACGAAATCATCACCACGCTCGCGGGGACGGCCTCGTGGCGGACTGTTTTCACCAACCACGACCGCATCACCCCCGAGAGCGCGTTCAGTTCGATGGTCGGGATGAGCGAGACGGTGGAGATCGGCGAGGCGACAGGCCTCAATCCCATCATCACGCACATGAAGGTTCAGGGCCGCGAGCAGGGCTCGATCGACGCGGTGACCGCGATGATGGACGCGGCCACCGAGCGCGGAGTGTACACCGCCGCCGACGCGTATCCGTACCTCGCCGGCCAGACGTCGCTGGCTGCGCTGATCATCCCGGGCTGGGCTCAGGAAGGTGGTTCGGACGCCGCGCGGGCACGGTTTGCCGATCCGGGGCTGAGGGCTCGGATCGTAGCGGAGGCGGACGAAGCCCTTCTGGCGCGGTTTGGTGGGCCGGAGGGCGTGTATCTGCCGGAGCGTGGTGTCGAATTGACGACGATGATGCAGGAACTCGATGCGACGTCGGGTGGAGACGCCGTCGTGCGGATTCTGGAGTCGGAGAACCCCACGGCCATTCTTCGGTTCGGTGCCGAGTCCGATCTGGAGGGGATTCTCCGGTATGCGTCGACCTCGGTAGCATGTGACTGTGACGCCGCCGTGGGTGACGTCTCACATCCGCGTGGGTATGGCACGTTCCCCCGAGTGCTCGGACGGTACGTACGCGAGCGGGGGGTGCTGAGTCTCGAGGAAGCGGTTCGCAAAATGTCGGGGCTGCCCGCAACGACGATCGGTATGATCGATCGTGGCTTCGTGGCGTCGGGTCTGGCGGCAGATCTCGTCGTATTCGACCCGGCGACGGTGATCGACCACGCGACCTTCGAAGAACCATCGCTGCCTTCAACGGGCATCGAACACGTCCTGGTGAACGGCGTGTTCGCGTGGCGCGACGGTGCTCTGTCCGGTGAGCGAGCGGGCCGCACCCTGCGAAGACCCCATGCTCATCCCGCCCGTCCGCTGGCTGTCGAGGACTCGCGTTCGGTCTCCTTCGCGGGGACGGTGATTCCGGATCTGGACGTCGGTGGGTCTCCGTTCGATGTGTCGCTTCAGGTCGAACAGGGCGGGGCAGACGCTTCGGCACGTGGATCCTTCGAGGCCCTCGGAGCGGATGGAGCGCGAGGACTGACGCTCGTCCGATTCGGGCTCCTGCAGACGCACGGAGGCTGGGCAGCGTTCAGTCTGCGTCTGATGGACGAGAACGGAGTCGAGCGCGGTGGCTACGTCGTCATCGACGGAGAAGACCCGATGAGTGACGACGACGGAGTGACGGTGGTCATCGTCGTCGAAGGACGCGACCCGATGATCGGGCGTTCGAGCGGGATGCTCTCCGTCCGATAGCTCGCGCGAGGGCTATTCCCCGTCCGTCAGCTCCGCCGCGGACCGAGAGGCGATGCGGTGCTGCAGCCGCTCGATGACCTCTTCGAACTGCGCTGCCCGTGTCCGCGCCCACGCCGGTACGGTCAGCCGACTTCCCAGGAAGAAACCGGCACCCATGATGCCGAACAGGAGAAGGTCGGAGGGGTCGCCTGCACGTCCCAGCAACTGGGCGAAGCCGAGCAGTCCGGTCATGCCCATGAAGGCAGCGCCGACCGATTGGTAGGAGCGGGCGCTACCCTTGAGGGTCTTGAGCCGCAGGCGCTCACCGACGCCGGTCGGCTCCAGAAGCGCCTGCAGGTTTCCATTGGTCCACTGCCGGAACGGTCCTTCGTCGCCAAGTTTGCCCTTGGCGTCGAAGGTCTGTCGGAGATCGACCACGAGTTCGTGCCACTCCTCGTCCGTGAGTCGTCGAGGCAGGTCGACCGATCGACCGACCCCGATCGTCTGGCCGAGGTGCTTTTGAACGGGCGTCGGAAGGGGAGCCGGCGCGTCGAGCTTCGCGACCGCTCGCTCCACCGCCGTCTCGGAGATCCCGGCTTCGACCGCGATTTCCTTGAGCTGGCCCAGCGTCAGTCCGGTCGAGCCGGACATCAGCGCTCCCCCGGACGCTTGCGCTTCGGCAGCGTCATCGAGGATCCGTGCAACCTCGTCGTCCGTGAATCTGCGTTCGTCGTTCATATTCGTGGCGGGTCCGACTCGATCGGTGGGGTCGTCAGATACGACTTCCCGAGTCGATCAGCTGATTCCCTTCTTCCGGTGTGTGGATCGCGTAGTTGAACCCGGGTGCGATGCAGAAGCTCCCGTGATCCCCGTTCTTCCCGAGGGCCAGAAAGCCCACCTGGATGCTCCGCCAGTCGGGATTCTTTTCGATGACCCGCTCGACCGCGAGCTCACACGCCTCCTGGGGCGTGTGCCCCTGACGCATGAGTTCGACGACCAGGAAGCATCCCACGGCACGGATCACGGCCTCGCCCCAGCCCGTAGCCGTCGCGCCACCGATGTCGTTGTCGACGTAGAGGCCTGCGCCGATGATCGGCGAGTCGCCGACACGGCCGTGGTACTTGAACGCCGCGCCACTGGTCGTGCAGGCGCCCGAAAGGTTGCCGGCCTGGTCGACCGCGAGCATTCCGATGGTGTCGTGGTTGTGAACGTCGATCTGGGGC
>CALHIO010000132.1 GCA_938030915.1 uncultured Gemmatimonadota bacterium | reverse complement strand
TGACCGAACTGGACGAGGTGGACCTCTGCGAGCCCGGACTGGTCGTGTCACCCGACGGGTCGACGCTGGCGCTCCTCCTCAGAGAGAACTCGAGAACGCGAGAATCCTACGTCGTCTTCTCGACCGATGACGGGGAGACATGGTCGTCCCCGAGAGAGCTGCCACGCGCCCTCACGGGAGACAGGCACACCGCTCGGTATGCGTCGGATGGCCGCCTCGTGATCACGTACCGGGACATGGCGGAGGACAGCCCTACCCGGGGTGACTGGGTCGCATGGATCGGGGAGTGGGATGACCTGGTTGAGAACCGCCCGGGTTCCTTCCGAGTGCGAATCATGGACAACACCGACGCGTGGGATGCAGCGTATCCGGGTCTCGAGCTTCTGGCCGACGACACCTTCGTCACGACGACCTACGGTCACTGGACCAGCGGCGAAGAACCGTACGTCGTGAGTGTCCGATTCAGGATGGACGAGCTCGACGACCGGCGACCTGTCAGCGAATGATGTCCATGAGCACGTCGTGGACGATATCGGTCGCGACCTCCACCAGAGGGACATCGAGGCCCACTTCGACGATCTCGAACCCCTCGGGCAGACTCAGTCGCGAACTCAACTCCGGCGGAGCACTCCTCTTCGCGATCCCCGGTGGCAACGGCTTGCCCCGTTCGAGTCTCCGCCGAATACCGGGCGGCAGCGCCTCGGCCCCGGTCGTTGTGCGAGAGGAATAGAAGTCACCGATCTGCGCCTTCACCTGTGCAGAAAGCGTCACGGGTTGGGTGGCGGCGGCATCACCCCGACGTCCACGCGCCTGTGCCTCCACGTCGAGGGCCGAGAGCGCTCCCGATGCCAGGACGACCATGATCGGAGCGAGCGTGATACGGACGACTCTGCGCATGCGTCTTCCTCCGGCGACGGTGGGTAGATGCGTGAACATACACCGTCGCTCCGGCTGCGAGGTAGCGATCATCTGACCCGTCCGGCCGACCCTTCCGACCTCAGAAGATGGCCAGAGGATTGATGGGTGAACCCGAGGCGCCCTCGAGACGCAGGGGCGAAGCCACGAACAGGAAATGCCACCGGGAGCGCTCGGCGGCGGCCACAGCGAGGGCTTCGAAGTCCAGATTATCGAAGAAGGGCATGCCCATGCCCGCGATCGCGAGCAGGTGCAAGGGATCGCCGACGCCCTCCACCACGGAGGGCTTTCGGTCGTTGGCTGCGTCTCCGCCCAATGCAGCCACTCCTCGCTCGTGGAGCCAGGTCGCGGCCGAGGGATGAACACCGGCGGATGACTCGCGGACCGACCACGTCCCCTCGGTCGCCTCTCGAGCCCAGCGACCCGTACGCACCAGAAGGATGTCCCCCTCGGAGACCCGGACCCCGGCCTCGGCTTCCCACGCCTCGAAGTCGGCGGCCGTGATCAGTGTCTCGGGTTCGAGATAGTCGACCCCACGAAGTCGGGGGACATCGATCAGGACACCGCGACCGACGATCCCCTGAGACATGGCGCCGATGTTCAGCTTCGCAGCTCCGTCCCCACTCAGAATGTCGAGTCCACGGCCGTTGTAGAACGTGCTGTCGAACGCGAAGTGGGAGAGCGCATCGACGTGAGAATAGGCCCACCCGTGGTACATGAGATTGAACCGATCCAGCGCCGCGGTGGCCACCCCGACCGGTGCCACGATGTGGTCGATTTCCAGGGGCCCGAGAGCATTCGGGTTCGCGCCGGGAACCAGATCATGTGCGAGCGACACCGCGACCCCGTCCGATACCGACGCCGCCGCGGCGCGGCGCAGAGCCGGAGTGATCAGGTTCAGAGTTCCGAGTTCGTCACCTTCACCCCAGCGGCCTTCGTTGGATACCTGCTGCAGCAGAGACCTCAGTGCGTCGACGGTCACCACATCCTGTGCACGAAGCTCCGACGTTCGGCTCGAGAGAAGCAGACAGCAGAGAAGCGTCGACCGCAGGACCATTCGCATCATGATTCCACTCCTCCCGCAGGTGACTCGCAACGAGCGGAATTCTGTCACTGCCCCGTCGGAGCCGCCAGCGATCTTCCCTATCCGGTGCGCCCGGCCGGTATGGCCGGCGCCCAGCGACCGCTCCCTGGAGCGTGCTGGCCGGATCTTCCTTCGCGGCGCCGCCCTCCCCTGCACCCAGTGCGTGGAGGTCGGGGAACTCGCCCGCCGCGATTCGGCGTTGAGCTCTTCGGTTGGCGAACTTCATCAGCTGAACCGCGCCCAGGGTCATCGCCAGCGTCGTGCCGACGGGGAAGAGGATCCCCGGCACGAAGCCTCCCTCGTTCCATGCGATTCCGAAGGCCACAGCAGCCGTCGCACCAGCAAGGATACCGAAGTGCCACGGCATGCGACGGCGCGCGACGTCGGCACACCGCTCACACACCAACCGCCCGTGGATCAGGTAGGGCTCACCCGATCCGGTCGCCTGCCACGATGTGCCGCAGGTGGCGCACAAGCCACTCCTGTTCCGGCGCCGGGACCGCCAGCGCTCGAACATCCACAGCCCCCCAACCGTCGGAATACCTCCGTAGATCGTGGCTGCTGCGATGATACTCCAGAAGGTGAGCATGATGAGGCTCCAGTGAAGGCGAGTTCCTCAGTCCACGCGCCTAGTCGTCATCTCCCAACTCGAACTCGTACAGGAGAAAGAGCGAGAGTCCGAACGGGACGGCGTCCCCGCCGAGGCCGATCGGAGCACCAATCCCGAGTTCCCACGTCTCCGGGAGGTCCCATACGAGCCCCGGCGCGAAGTAGACCTCCGTCTCGTCACCGCCATTCCACTCGTTCGAGGCCCAGCTCAATTCAGCCGTCCAACGGGCACGCCCTGCCGCGACGACATAGCCGAGCCCGAGGATGAGTTCGTGCGCATCCACCTCCGGATCCCCAATGGCGACCGATCCCTCTTCGCGTCCGACCAGCCCCATCGCCACCTGCCCGAACAGCTGACCGGGCCGTCCTCCGGCCCGAACGTCCCGTGCCATCGATATCGAGGGCTCGAACTCGGTCTCACCCTCTGAACCGCCCGCTTCCTCGGGGCCCATGGGAAGGGTGACGCCGAGTCCGAACGCGAGATGCGTCGACGAACCGCCGAGATTCATGAACGAGTACTGGGTTTCGATCTCGACGTCACCGATGCCCGATCGTCCCGCCGATCCATTCGGGCGGTTCACCGCGAGCGGGATCCACTCGGCCTCGAGCTGCCACCGGTCCGTGAGTCCGAGTTCGACCGCCAGGGGAAACGCCGAGCGGTGGCCGTCATCGAAATCGATGCGCGGATAGGTCGTGAGCTGGATCTCACCCTGCTCCTGCGGATACACCGATCCGTTGAGGAAGAACTCGTTCACCAGCTGCACGTACCCCGGCTCGTCCTCCTGCGCGGATGCGGACGTGAATCCACCGAGAAGTGCCACCGGGATAGCGACCATCAGGAAGACGCGCATGAGCCCCTCGTCGAACGGTGCGCAACGGATCGGTCGGGGTGGTCGGAGCCGCGATCGACCCCCATCTCCCCGTCGATCGGCATTCTGTGACCGCATCTCCTGTACCGCCAGCGAAGGGCACCCTGGACCGCTCCCCCGTTGGCGTTGGCGCGTGTCGAGGATGATGCCCATCATCACCGCTCCGCGTGCTCCGACCGCCCATGACCTGGCCACCGGGAGCGAAGCCTCGATTCGATCCTGACCCTCATTCGGGCAGAGCGAGGTGAGGCACTCACCGAGAACGACCTCTGACCCCATCTCCAATCGGATCATGACCACCTCTAGACGACACTTCCTTCACATCGTGGCCGGTGGCGCGGCGGCCGCGGCCCTTCCCTCATCACTCCTGGGCCAGCGGGCCGACGTGACGTGGCACGACGTCCGGGATTGGGGAATCGAGGGCAAGGGCTGGTCGGACACGACGAGGTATTTCGATCGGTTGCCGTCCCGCGCCGAGGGGGTCGTGCGGACCCCGGTTTGGGATCTGTCCCGGCATTCTGCGGGCATGACGGTTCGTTTTTCGACCGACGCGCCCGAGATCCACATCCGCTACTCGCTTCTCTCCGAACAGCTGGCTCTCCCGATCATGCCCGCCACGGGCGTGAGCGGGGTGGACCTCTATGCCGCGGACGCAGAGGGGATCGAGCGCTGGGTCGCGGTCACCGCTCCAAACACCCGGACCATCGAGACCGAGATCGCGTCCGGCCTGCGGCCTGGAATGCGCCGGTACACCATGTATCTGCCGCTCTACAATGGGGTCGAGTCTCTCGAGGTCGGGGTAGACGCAGGTGCCTCCTTCGAGCCCGTCGCTCCGCGCGACCAGCGTCCGATGCTCTTCTACGGAACCTCGATCATGCACGGCGCCTCCGCCTCGCGACCCGGGATGGCGATTCCTGCGCTTCTGGGTCGGAGGCTGAACCGACCCACCATCAACCTCGGCTTCTCCGGAAACGGACGGATGGAGCCGGAGGTCGGCGCTCTGCTCGCCGAACTCGACCCGTGCATCTTTGCGATCGATTGCCTGCCCAACATGCAGGAATCGATGGTGGACGAGCGGGCAGCACCCCTCGTACGACAGCTCAGAGAGGCTCATCCGGAGACCCCGATCCTTCTCGTGGAGGATCGCTCATTCACGAACACGCGCTTCTTCCCTGCCCGCGAAGAACGCCACCGGACGAATCGTGACGCCCTCGGCCGGGCGTATCGCCAACTTCGCGACGAGGGTGTCGAGCACCTCTTCTATCTGCAGGGGGAGCAACTGCTCGGGCGCGATGGGGAGGCCGCGACCGACGGATCACACCCAAGTGATCTGGGCATGGTCCGATACGCCGATGCGTACGAACCCGCGCTTCGAGCCGCACTCGGCCAGTACTGACACGGGGGGGACGCAACCGGCCCCGGGGTTCGCAAGCAGGCGGCACCCTCGCGCTCGCGCCTGCCGCTCAGCCTCATAGCTTCGTGTGGAACGTATGCGCACGACGTAGACCGGCCCTGACCATGCGGACGGAAGTACGATGACCCATTCCTGGCATCCTGAGCCCCACTTCAGCGGTCGGATCGGATGGCTGCGGGCCTCGGTGCTGGGCGCCAACGACGGCATCGTATCGACCGCGAGCCTGGTCGTCGGTGTCGCCGCCGCGGAGGCCGCCCGCGGTCAGATTCTCCTGGCGGGCGTTGCCGGATTGGTCGCAGGTGCGATGTCCATGGCCGCGGGTGAATACGTGTCGGTCAGTAGCCAGGCGGATTCCGAAGAGGCGGATCTGAGACGTGAGCAGCGTGAACTCGAGCGCAACCCCGAGAACGAACTCCGCGAGCTTGCCAGGATCTACGAACATCGCGGACTCGATGCGTCACTCGCGCGTCAGGTCGCAGAGCAGCTCTCGGCCCACGATGCCCTGGGTGCTCACGCCCGTGACGAGCTGGGCCTGAGCGAAATACACGCGGCGCGCCCGATTCAGGCGGCACTCGCCTCTGCCCTCGCCTTCGCGGTCGGGGCAGCCCTTCCCTTGGGGGTCGTGGTGGCCGTACCCCGCGAGGCAACCGGGCCGCTCGTGACGGCCGCATCGCTGGCCTCGCTCGCCGTACTGGGGGCCGTGGCCGCTCGCGCCGGGGGAGCTGGGGTGATCCGAGGCGCGAGCCGCGTCGTTCTCTGGGGCGCGGTCGCGATGGGCCTGACGGCTCTTGTCGGCCGTGCGGTCGGCACAATTCTATAGTCGCACCCGCTCATGAGGCGGCACTGACCCGGGACGGGCCCCGCACGCGGTCATACTACCGAAGCTTCATCCGACTCGTCTTCGTCGACCACCTGAAGGAACGGGGCCGCCCGCCGGTGGAAGCGCAGCTCGAACACGTCGGGGCGTGCGTAGTGACCGGCACAGTCCAGTTGCCATTTCGGGCCTACCAGCTGGTGGGGCTCGACATCCGCGTAGAGGATGCCCTCCTCGGCCTCCAATGGACCGGCCACGATCTTTCCGTCCGGGTCGACGATCACGCTGAGGCCGGGGTTCACCCAGTCATCGATGCCACCTAGATACTCGTGCTTGAAGTCGAGTTCGTCCGGCACGTCATCGATGTGGAACGCCTGGCAGACGCCGAGCACGAACGAGCGACCTTCTTTCGCGATATGGCGCATGGATGAAATCCACGGCTCACCCCGATCCCACGTCGGGGCGACGTGCACCTGCTCCCCCCACGCACTCAGGGTGTAACGCGCCAGTGGCATGTAGTTCTCCCAGCAAAGGAGACCACCGACCCGGGCGAACGGCAGCGAGTACACCTCCAGATCACTCCCGTCGCCCTGGCCCCATACCAGACGCTCACCGGCCGTAGGGACGAACTTCCGGTGCCGACCCAGCAGGCGGCCGTCGGGGCCGATATAGACGAGCGTGTTATACAGCGTGGAGTCACTCGCCTCGGCGTTGCGCTCGTTGACACCGATCGCGACCGCGACGTTGGCGTCGGCAGCCGCGGCACACAGCCGATCGATCGCGGGCCCCGGAATGGACACTGCGCTCCCGTGGAGTCGGGTGTAGAGATCTCTCAGCGGATGTGTCTTCCCGGACGGGATGAACCAGACCCAGACCGGATATCCGGATACGAATGCCTCGGGAAAGGCCACCAGCTGGGCGCCACCCGCGGCGGCACGCTGGATCAGGTCACACGCCTTGTCGAGCGTAGCCGCGAGGTCGAGGAACACCGGCGCGGCTTGAACGGCTGCGATCCGAAACGGCTCCGAGGTCTCCACTCATCACTCTCCGTTACTACTGAAAGATCCGGATGTAGTCCACTTCCATCACGGCCTGTGAGAATCCGGCCGGGATCGCACCCCCCAGGGTACCGCCCATCGCGATGTTCAGCAGCAGGTAGTGCGGATTGTCGAACGGCATGCCCACGGTGTTCGGCGCTTCGTAGAAAAGCTCGTCGTTCAACAGGATCTGGATCGAATCCTCCGTCCAGATCAGGGAGTAGAGATTGAACGTAGAGGACACCCCGCTGACCGATCTCGTCCCGCCACTACTGTGGTACGCCCCCGTCTGCGTGTCACCCCAGTGCAGATGCCCGATGAGGTTGTTCTTGTTCCACCCGTTCTGCTCCATGATGTCGATCTCTCCACACGCGGGCCAACCGACACTGCCGTAGGCATTTCCGTGGAAGTTTCCGACCTCATCGATGTTCGCACCCAACGTCCAGAAGGCGGGCCATGTCCCCTGCTCTCCGGGTAGGCGAGCCCTGATATCCACTCGGCCATACCGGAACACGAACTTGGAATTCAAGCGAGCCGAGGTGTAGCTCTTCTCGATGCCGGCGTACGTGTAGCTCTCGCGTTTCGCCACGATGCGCAGCGTACCGTCCCGAACGTACGAGTTCTCCACACGGTCGGTGTAGTGCTGTAGCTCGTTGTTCGCCCAGCTGTCCCCCTGAATCGGGATGACCTGGTGGTGCCATTTGGATGGATCTACGGGCCCTTCGTAGTCGAACTCGTCCGACCACACCAGCACCCCCTGACCCGAAGGACGCGGATCAACGTAGACGGTGACGTCCTGGGAGATGGAGTCCGTGTTTTGGGTCTCCGAAAAGAAAAAGGCCGTGATCCGGTGCGAGTTCGTTCCTTCCTTCGTGAACGTGTAGGTCAGCTCGCCGCTATTGCTGAAGAAGGCCCCCCCGTTTTCGAAGCGAAACCGGAAGCTGGACACGTTCGTACCGGTGGCTCGGATTGAGGCGATGCCACTGCCGTCGCCATGCACGTCACCCGGTTGGCCCTGCAGGAGTACGCTCAGGGTCAGGTCGCTGGGCAGAAGCTCGCCCACATCCTGGTCGTTGATCGGAGCCATGGGCTCCGTCGTGCAACCGACGAGCAGGATCAGGAGCAGACAGGTACGAAGTCGCAGCATGAAAGAGTGCACGAAACGGGGGAGAGCAGACGCGAGAGTGCACGGACGATAAACGTCGCGAGGCGGGCGCAACCGCGGTAGGACGGCCGCGGTCGGTGCGCCCGGTGCAGCGATGGCCCTCAGCGCGTCTTCGGCCTGCTTCGTAGCGAGGAGGACCGGGTTGTCAGGCTCATTTGGACACGGGACTCCTGACGCACACACACCGTGCTTCCGTCCTGTAACACCGCGTACTGCACGCAATCGCTGGACCTCCGGAGTTCCGTCACGGTCATGGAGACGCTCCCCCTGACCCGACCCTGGTCCGACCAGAGCGTGAACTCGGCGTCGCCGCAGCTGATGTCCCAGCCCAGCCGCCGCCTGGACCGGTTATCCTGGGCTCGTTGAGGTGCCAGACACGCGGTAAGCGGCATCTGGACATCGATGGACGTGGGTCCGTCAGGTCCAACCGCTACCTCACCGAGAATCCGCACACGCTCAAAGCGCTCCCGCTCGAGGGTGTCGGCCCGGTAGCGGATCGCTCCCTCGACCTCGTACATGCCCGGTACCCATCGGTAGCGCGCATTTGCCTCGACCGTTCCGGCTATGGCGGGGCTGCATGCACTGACGAGCAGGGGGAGCAGTGCGCTCATACACACCCACCTCGCATATCCGGATGACACGGACCCGGCCCGCCATGGGACTCTCACGCAGTCACTCCAGGGAATCGAATTCGACCCGTGACTCCAGAAAATTCTTGAAGCCGGGGGAGACCAGGTCCTCCGCGAGCAACGCCCACCACTCCGCGAAAAGAGCGGTGCGCAGGAAAGGATCTCCCCAGGTGTACGTTTCGAACACCGCGTCCGACACAATGCCCTCTTGATGCTGCACGTACGTATTCTCGAGCTGTCGGACAAAAGCCTGGCTGTATGCTGCAAGCTGGATCCACTCGCCGGGCTCGAAGTCGGCCATGGTCGCCCTGTTGAAGAACGCTTCCGCCAACAGGGACGCCAACCGATCATCCGTGCTCAGTTCGATGAGAAGATCGGAGCTGGCATCCGAGATCACCTGCATGGTAGCCCCGCGCGTAGCACTCGTGTTCTAGCGGATTTCAAGGCCGACAAACAGGAGTGAGAGGGTCACCGCAAGAGCGGACAGCACCTGAGTCACACGCACTTTGCTACCCGTCACCTTGGCTCCCGTAATCGAATTCGGAGCGGACCATCGCAGTCCCGCGGACCCACGGAATGGAATTCTGCTGCGGCCGTGGCACGCCCGTCCGTGAGCGGTGGTAAAGTACGCCCGCGCTCACTGACTCCGCGATTCCGATACCGCCCCTCTCAAATAGACGAACCAGTAGATCCCGGCCACGAGCAACGTGCCACCAACGATGTTGCCGAGCGTCACCGGGATCAGGTTATCCAGCAGACCCGGCACGGTAAGCGTATCGATGGATACCCCGGCGCTCGTCGCGGATGCCATCAGGTCAGCGTCTGACGAGAGCAGCATTGCATACGGGATGAAATACATGTTGGCGATGCTGTGCTCAAAGCCCAGGGCAACGAATGCCGTGATCGGCAGGATGATGGCCAGGATCTTGTCCGTCGTACTCCGTCCAGAGAAGCAAAGCCACACCGCAAGGCATACAAGCGCATTGCACAGCACCCCTCGTACGAAGGCTTCTTCGAACCCGAGTTGAGTCTTCGCTGCACCGATGGAGATCGC
This sequence comes from uncultured Gemmatimonadota bacterium, assembly GCA_938030915.1. Taxonomy (GTDB): domain Bacteria; phylum Gemmatimonadota; class Gemmatimonadetes; order Longimicrobiales; family Gaopeijiaceae; genus UBA2589. Next base: position 9,545 of record CALHIO010000132.1, on the reverse strand, counting down.
GGTCAGACCCACTGCATCCCCACCCACCGACCACGTTCCGGACCAGAACATCAGAACTGCGGTCGCGGTCGCTCCCACGAAATTGCCTGCGAACACCAGGACCCAATTGCGGAGCAGCGCAGCTGTCGAGATCAATCGGCTCGCCCACGCCATCGCAACGAGGTTGTTTCCGGTGAAGAGTTCCGCACCAGCCACGACCACGAGGATCAGCCCGAGCGAGAAGGTGGCTCCGCCGAGCACCCGCGTGGGTCCAAGACCCAGACCGGTGTCCGTCATAGCGAGTGTCGCGAGTGCACCGCCGACGGCAATGAAGGCTCCCGCCAGCATCGACAACGCGAGCGTGTCGGGGAGCGTCAGGCGAGCCTTGGCCACCCCGACATCGACGACCCGCCCGGCCATCTCGGCCGGAGAGTAGGCGTCGATCAGAGTCCTCCGAGTGACGTCCGACATCTGATGCTCCACTGGCGTTTGAGGTCTGCTCGATCGGGTCATACGAGAATCTTGGCGGCCGCTCTCATCCGATGGGAGGTGATGCGCACGGACCGTCATGCCTGCAGAAGCCGATCCAATCAATCTCGAGACGAAAGTCACCCTCCTGCTTGTCCGTCAACATGAGTCCGACCTGACCCGCGTCCGCGGGGTCGAGTGGAGGCACGGATCGGGGGCGATAGCCGCGAAAGGTCGGCTCAAACGACTCGATGGCGAGTTCGACGATGGTCCATTGACCGGCGATCGTCTCAAACGAGCGACCGAACGCGATGCCATCCATTCGGCGGCCAGGCCGAAGACGAAGTTGGTAGCGTTTCCCATCGCCCCGCACCCTTAAGAGGATTCGCGTGGCGCCGGCGAGTGCAGCTGCGCTCAATCCCGCCCGCACGGATGCGAAACCTCCGTTGTTCTCCAGTGAGAGGGTCCCCTCGAACACGGCCACTCCCGGTGCACTGAGGCGCAGAGTGCTGGTCGATCGCCCACCCATGACACCGTCGTTGACGACGAACCAGGGCTCAGGCGAGACCTCGTCGAAATCGACGAGCTTGACCATGCCCGACTCTTCCTGGGCGGCGAGAGACATGCATGAGAGCATGAGTGTCAGGGTTGCCACACCGAGTCGCGTACTCATCGTCTGCGCTCTCCCCGCGAAGTACCGATCGGGACCGGAAGGGTCGATGTCTTGGCCGTAAGAGTCGATCTCTTGGGAAGCGATACCCGCAAGATGGCTCCGGATCCATTCACGCTTCCGACCGCGCAGGAGTGTCGGCGATCGACGGAGACGTCTGGTGCCCCCACCCCTCGTCCAGTCAGGAAGACCAGCGCGATGCCTGGCCGAGGCCGGGAATCGATCAGAGGAGCTTGCCACACAGCCACCACAGGAAATATGAATGCCGAGACGACAAGCCGCGGCGTCGGCTTATGACCCACTTCTTCGGTGAGGCGCTGAGCGGCCCGCATCCCCGCGGGTCCAACACAGGGTCTTCGGACCAGGCCATTCGACAGACGCATATCCCAGCGTCGACGCCGGTTGATCCGGTGGACGGGAGGCCGCGATCGGCCTCCAGGCACATCCAAAAGGGGACGTTCGCCCTAACCACCTGCTGGAGGAATCATGAGTTTGGTCGTTGAGTTGAGCGCAGTCTGCGCCGAGGCAGAGTCGTGGCAGAACGAAGGGACAACCGTGGAGTCGTGTGTGGGTGTCCTGACCCACGAGTCGGTGTACAGTCCGATCACCGCCGAGTGGGACGATGACGAGGATTGGGATGACGAAGACGATTGGGAGGACGACACCGACGACGAGGACGACGACGAGGATGACGAGGATGACGAGGACGACGACGACGAGGATGACGACGAGGAGGATTGGTAGGTCCTCTCGATGACTCCGGTGGCGGGCCGTCCCCTCTGATGGCCCGCCACCGGCCTTATGGCGTGCTCTGCCTGCGGTCGCAGAGTCGCTTCTCCCACACCGAGCTACCCATCAGGGTCACGCCCGATGCAGCACTCCTCCTCAGCGAGTGTCCCCGTACTGCGCGATGAATGCGATCCAGTCCTCTTCATCCGAAGAGAGCGCTCCCGAAGAGTCACGGGGATAGTTCGACAAGGTCGGGTCCGCGACCCTCCAGCGACCCGCCTTCTGCGTGAGCAGGCCGCGACCCCCGAGCTCCTTCGCGGCTCGATCGAAGTCCGCACGGGGGAGCGGGACTCGATCCACGACGTCCCCATCTCCGGTGCTCGCGGGCGGCAGCCCGTTCAGACCGTAGGTCACTGCGGCACGCAGGACCGTCACATGAATCTTCGAAATGGCAGACATGCCTACCCCGTGATCCTATGCCGAAGCTGCCGAACGATACACTGGGCGGCTGCCGCGTGAGCTCCTCGGCACTGCCGCCTCATGAATCAGGTCCCGGTGCCTCATAGAGGTCTTCGACATCCGCATGTGACAACTCGAGGATGTAGTCCGACAGAGTCTGACACACGTCAACGAAGAAGCGGGCTCCCTTCTCGGACGTGGCCGCTCGCGGGTCACCCACGCCGGTGTCGTCCGTGACCCTGACCCAGTCACGCGGCGCCCACGCGACCCCGTCTCGGAGCCCCTGCAGGCGGAAGAGCCGAGCTCGTCCCCGTCCCGCCTCTGCCAGAGGCCGAACAAGATCTGGCCAAAGATGCAGCATCACGCTCGTCTCCAATTCGCCTGCGTGGTCTCCGGGATCATCGAAGTAGCCGGATGCGTCGAGAATCGACCACCAGTTCGAGCAGCAGAGGAAGACGCCTGACCCCGGCTGAAGCTCTCGAACCATCTGCTTGAAGTCGTTCCCGCCGTGCCCATTGAGGACCAGAAGCTTTCTAACCCCGTGATGCTCGAGACTCCGCACCACGTCCTCCAGAATCCGGGCCTGCGTGCTGGGGTTGAGGTTGAGCGTCAAAGGTGTCCCCAACTGCTGGGCGTTGGCGCCGAAGGGAACCGCTGGAAGTACCGTCACTCGAGCGCCTCGACTCGCGGCTCGTCGCGCCGCCTCCTCTGCGACACACTCTGCCTGGAAGGTGTCCGTTCCGAACGGTAGATGAAAATTGTGCGGCTCGGTGGCGCCCCACGGAAGGATCGCCACGTCACAGTCGAGCCCGCCGGCCTGCCCGAGGCAGGCCTCCTTCAGTACGTGAGGCCGACCAGCCATGCGCTCTCCAATTCGACCCGTCACCCGCGATGTCAGATGATTCGGAATTCTGATACGGTACCCGGAAGCTGACAAACTATCGGGGCAACCCGTTCGAACCCACGGTCCATGGGCTGCGCTGCCGTGCCGTCCCGGATCTGATTCCATCAGGTTGCGGGGCGCAGCGGTTACGGGGAGCTTGGAACGATGCCTGTCACCGTCACCCCTGCGCCACCTCGAGGGTAGCCCGTGGATCGCCGACACCTGCTGGAGCTCTTTGCCGGTATCCCGTTAGCTGTCGCGACCGGATTCCGCCCTCGCGCGGACCGCATCGTGGTGATCGGCGGAGGCATCCTGGGGTGCTCGACAGCCTACCGGTTGGCGAAGCGAGGTGCGGAGGTGACGCTCTGCGAGCGGGCAGAGCTGGGAGCCGGGGCTTCTGGAAAGTCAGGAGCGTGGATCAACGCTCATCAGAGCAAGCTACCCCAGCACTACTTCGAGATCAGCCGCCTGAGCACACTGGCGTGGCATGAGCTGCAGCAGGAGGTGGGCGGCATCCGAATCAAATGGGGCGGCCGCCTCGAATGGACTCGTGATTCGGAGGCTGGTGACGCGCTCCGCGCAGCCGCCCAGCAGCAACAGGGGTGGGGATACCCGATGGAATGGCTCGAAGCAGCGCGCATCCGGGAACTGGTGCCACCGCTGGTCGTGGAGCCGGACCTGACCGCTGCCGTCTTTGCCCCTCTGGAAGGCGCCGTGGAGCCGGTCGAAGCTTTGCGAGCTCTCGCGGATGCCGCATCAACCATGGGCGCCGACATACGCCTCAACACCGAGGTGCTCGGGATCGAACTGACGGACGGACGAGTTTCGGCCGTCCGGACCGACCGGGACGTCATCCGCGCCGACGCAGTCGTGATCGCAGGAGGAATCGATACGTCGACCATCGCTGGGTGGCTGGGCGTGCAGATCCCGCTGCGCCCCGCACCGGGTGTTCTGGCGTATACATCGGGCTCGGCCCCGAACCTTCCGTCCATTGTGGCGGGGCCCGATGTCTTCGTGATTCCGCTCCCGAGTGGCCGGCACGTCATGGGCCGAGGATTCGTAGGACAGCCTGTCTACAGCACGGACCGTCCAGCATCCGAACAGGCGGAGGCCGAGGCTGTCTTCGCGATGGCGAGGTCACGGTTCACCACGATGGAGCAGGCGCGCCTCGATGACATCACGGTGGGGTGGCGCCCCCTGCCCACGGACGGCCATCCCATCATCGGGTTCGCGCGAAGCGTGCCGGGACTGTACCCGATCGTCACGCACAGCGGCTTTACGCTCGCCGCCTCTCTGAGCCGTCTGGCCGCGATCGAGATTCTGGATGGGGTGTCCGTCGATCTCCTCGCGCCCTATCGCCCCGACCGGTTCGCCTGAACTGATTCTCCGCCATCCGGCGCGACACCGCGGACTTGCCGCTCGTCGGCGCTTTCCAATTGGGGGGCCGACCTCAAGTCGTGCCGGTACCCACCATCCCCTGCTCGGAAGCTCCGGCCTTCCGAAGCAGCCTGGCGATCGGCCCCGCGTGCGCAGGATAGGCCTCCAGCAGAGCTGCGGTGCCACGCTCATAGTCGGAAAACTCGAAGCCCGGCCCCATCGTCGTTCCGAGCAACGCGAACGAGCCGCCTTCTCTCAACCGCGAACCCTGCCACACTCCCCCCGGGACGACCACCTGGGGCCGCCCCACTGACAGATCGGACGTCAGCGTGGGGGTCTCGACACCGCCGTCTGGGTACAGCAGGAGCATGTCCACCGGGTCGCCGAGGTAGAAGTGAAAGACCTCGTCACCTGGGAGTCGATGCATCTCGGAAAACGTCGACGGAGTGAGAAGGAAGTAGATCGCGGTACTTACGGATCTCTCACTCTCGAAGGGCGCGCCGGGAGTGAAGCCCGACATCGACCGATACGTCTCCCGGTAGAATCCACCTTCTTCCGGGTGAGGCTCGAGACTCAACGCTTCGATGACATCTTCAGCTCGCACGGCGACTGGCCTTTGTCTCGGGGCCTGATGCACAGACTTCGGAATGGCGCGGAATTCTGGTGCCGCACCCGCCGGCAGACAAATCAGAGACGCGACCGATCACACTCGAGCCGTCATCGCAGGTACGTAAGCCACCACTGCCGCATGAGATGATCTTCTTATCCCGATGCACGGACCACGATGAATACGTTTACCAAGAGCAAGAAGGCCGCCGGGAACATCTCCGGGATCGAGTCACGTACCTTCACACGCACCCCGATCCCGAGAAGCATCAAGGCGGAAAGCCCAGCCGCGCTCAGTATGCTGAGGGGCGAGAACAGGTAGCCGACGACGAGCCCGATGGCACCCGAGACCTCCAGGGCTCCGATTGCCCTTCGATACCGCGAAAGCCCATACCTCTCGAACTCGTCGACCATCCCATTGGCGAAAAGGCAGGCTGTTCCGTAATAAGAGAAGAGTGCGATAGAGACAGCGTTGGCGAGATGATAGAGCAGACCTGTTTGCCGTGCCGCCGCTTCGAGGATTGATTGAAGCATACCGTTCCACTCGTTCCGGAGATTCCTGTGCCAGACCTTTCCATTCTCAGCTTCCTGCAGCTTGCCGTCGGCCTCGGGCTCTTGAATGTGTGGCTGTTACGGGCCCGCTCCGCAACGGACTACCGCGGTGGGGAGTCCAAGACGTTGCGCGAGGAGTTCGGCGCCTACGGTCTGCCGGATGCCGCGTTCTACGCAGTAGGGGCGCTGAAGATCTTGTTTGGATCAGTCCTGGTCGCCGGGCTCTGGTTTGATCTACCTGTCCGTGCTGCTGCTGGCACCGTAGCGCTGCTCATGGTCGGCGCGCTCGTCATGCATATGAAAGTGAGCGACCCTCCGAAGCGGTCGGTGCCCGCCGCCCTCATGCTCCTGATGAGCGTCGGGATCGTTCTCCTCGCCTAGATCCCAGATGGCAGTTCACACACCGAATTGGCGGAGATGGTGGTTCACGTGTCGATACCCGTAACGCCCCCACATTCCTTCCGGCATCTGGCCCCAACGCCAATGCGGAGTGAGTCCTCGGCCGCCACGGTGGACGAACTCGGCCATCAATGACTCCAGGGCTGCAACGTCCGCGTCGAATTCCGCAGGCGGTGTCCCTCCCTTTTCCTGGTCCTGCTCCGGAGCCGTCCGGAACCCCCGGGGCCAGGGCAGCGGAGTCGTAAATGCCGTCCATCGGAGAATCTTGACGCGCAGTGTGGGTGGAGACCCGGGGATGGGCCGGTCGCCCAGCACTCCCCTGAACCAGTCGCACAGATGACAGACGGCTTGGTGCGACGACATTCGGCCCCAGCGGCCTCGAGCTGCGGGCGTCAGCCGCCCGAGCCGTTTCTTGAGTTGATCGTGGTCGGATGGATTGAAGAGAGAGCGCATCAGAATCTCTGCGAGCGAATCTCGGTCGCCCCGACCGAGAACAGGAGAAAAGTCCGCCAGGAAACGGTTCTCTACTCAACACCGCCGTGCTGCTCGGAACGGAGCCTTCGAATTCTGCTGTCGTACGCGTTAGTGCGCCAGCGAGTGAAGTGAGCTGCCCCCAGCCTTGGACGTGGACACCGGCAACTCCTCGGTGGAGGGCGCCGCCGGTTGACCTGAGGACGCACCACCGCGATCCTTCAGTAGAGCAAGAGAAAGCTCGGAACAAGCGATGCGGGCGGCGGTCTCATTGTTGGAGATCGGCGCCCTTTGCATTTGCGGTCGCAGTGACCGCATCAGGCGTGGGAGTTCCACGCGAAAACAGCAGTAACCGGAAGTACGCGATGCGTCACTCCCTTGCTGCACCACCGAGGAGCGCGACATGCGTACTACGGGAACCGTGAAGTGGTTCAATGATCAGAAGGGCTTCGGATTTGTAACCCCGGCGGACGGGAGCAAGGACTGCTTCGTCCACCACAGCGCCATCCAGGCCGAGGGGTTCAAGACCCTCGTCGAGGGAGCCACCGTCGAGTTCGACATCGTCCAGGGCCAGAAGGGCCCGGCGGCGGAGAACGTGGTAGCCATCTAAGGCGGCGTAGAAGCCGAAGTATTCGAGGCCGTCCCCACGGGGGCGGCCTCGTTTTTCTTTTTCGGCCCGGACGAAGGGCGCTCCAACGAGGTGGACTTCGGGTGCGGCACCCTCGAGCACGCCAGCGAACGGCCCACCATCGCGGTCGCTCACCCGAGCGCGATGGCGACATGGCCCGCCTGCAGTACCGCGACGCAGCCGCGCTGATCGAGCTTCAAGTCGACGTTCGCAAGGGCGAACACGCCGCGGATCGTAAGCAGGAGTCCGCAAGAAGAGAGCGAGGCGCGCATTGAACAAAGTGACCCATCTTAGGCCCATGCGACGAGGGGTTGGCCACCCAAAAGCGGATGACCAACCCCGTATGTCGTTGTGCCACTGAAGTGGAGCCAGCCGGGCTCGAACCGGCGACCCCCTGCTTGCAAAGCAGGTGCTCTCCCAACTGAGCTATGGCCCCAAATTGTTGATTGTTAGCGAGCTACGAAGCCAGCTCTTTCGGATCCGTTAGTGCGAGTCTCACATGAGTCTCATTTCGGCTCAGTTTCTCTAGGTCCGTCTGCTGCCACTGGACCCACTCCGGCCGAGTCATGCCAGCCTCAGAGGCCCGCCAACCCTCGAGGGTAAGATACATCCATTCGTGGTCACCTGGGCAGACCAGTCGCGCCATTTCTTTACTCCTCACATCGAGTTGAACTCATGCTCAACTCTGTGATGTGAGCAGCAGCCCTACATGGCTAGATGGGTCACGCGGGCGTGGGGCTTGTCGCGGTGGTGCCGCATCGCACGCTGGACGGTGCGGACTAACCGCTGGGACAGGGTGGGTAGGTCACGGTCCGACCGTATTCAAACCATTCCCCGCACTCCCCTCCGTTGAGAAAGACACCTCGTTCGGTCAATTGACCATCTTCGTCGTACCTCTCATACGGTCCGTACTCCCCACCGTCTTTGAAGTTACCCTTCGCCTCCAACTGACCGTTCCGGTAGTAACTCTCATACGGTCCGTCGAACTGACCGTCTTTAAAGTTACCCTTCGCCTCCAACTGACCGTTGTCGTGGTACATCTCAAACGGTCCGTGCCGTAGTCCGTCGGAATAGGAGATGTTGGGACAGGGTGCGCGGGTCCGGGTCCGACCGGGTTCAAACCACTCCCCACACGGTCGGCCCTCGAAGGCGACACCTCGTCCAATCAATTGACCGTCCTCGTCGTACACCTCCCACGGTCCGTCCTCTTCTCCGTAGAAGTAGGAGCCTTTCCGCTCTAACTGACCGTTCTCGCGGTAATGCTCAGCCGGTCCGTTCAATTCCCCTTTGAAGAATAGGCCCCTAATTCTCAACTGACCGTTTTCCCAGAACTCTTCCACCAGTCCGTCCAACCACCCGTCCTTGATGGAACCCGAGGCCTTGACCACGCCTCGTTGATATTCCACGAAGGGTCCGGTGAACGGAAGACGGGTCTGTGGGACAAGATACCTGTCGCCATTTTGGACCAGATAGCGAATGTCCAATGGTTCCTGACCCATGACCGGAATCGCCAGGGTCATCAGGACCAGAACGGGGATGAGATGCCGGGGGTTCATTCGTTCGGCCTCCGAGGAGAACGGGCCACGACGTCATAAGACCCACCCGGCAAACGACGGTCAAGAATCGGCTCGCCGTCCTGGTGCGACTCCAGCAGGTCCCTCACATCAACAGTGTCGATGTCCGCGGCCATCTATCCGATCTCCTTAATTAGCCGCATCGAGCGCACGAGCTCATCCAGCTCCTCCAGATCAGCATCCAACTGATCCGCCACCGCCTGACTCACAATGATCTGATCGGGCTCGGCCACGCCTTGTAGTCTGCTCGCGATGTTCACCGCGTCTCCGAACAGGTCCCCATCCCTGCGCTTCGCCACCTCGCCTATGTGGATGCCGGTGCGTAGCTGAGCGGGTGGTAGTCTGAGTGGGGCGCCGGCGTCTGCCCCCGACGGAGATCGCGGTGACCCGCCCGCCCTCGACGACGATCGTCGCGTCGCTCATCGGCGAGGCGGCGGTTCAGTCCCATACCGTGGCGACTGTGAAGGCGGTCGACGGAGGAGCGTCCGGGGCGGAGGTGCACGCCGTCGAGAGCACGAGCGTGGCGAGGGAGCACACGCCAGAGGTCCGGGCCGTACGGCACGACCTCCCTACGCACCGGACTCGGTACTCGGCGTCGGGGTCACTTCGGGCTTCACCCTCGATGCCGCCGACAGCAGGACACGAGACGCATCCCATCCAGAAGCCAGCTGGAACTGGATCCACTCGGGGCTCAGGTGAACGTCGATGGAGTCCAGTCGCCCCGGCCCGAGGTTCTGGTAGCCGTGAGGA
>CALHIO010000131.1 GCA_938030915.1 uncultured Gemmatimonadota bacterium | reverse complement strand
CCGGTGGAGACGTTCGACGCGTTACACAGCATCGCGACCGAGATACCCTGCTCGGGGAAGCGACCCAGATAGGCCCGGTAGCCGGCCGTAGAGCCGGTATGAGTCACAGACTGGACGTTCTCGAGCGGCGACAGCATGAGTCCGCCCGCATAGTCGATCTCGGAGCCGTCGTTCAGAACGCCGGGCTTGTGCATGAGTGCGAGGAACTCCTGGCCCCACGGCCCGCCCGTGGTGAGGACCTGATTCCAAATACCCAGATCCCGGACCGTGGTCAGAATTCCGCCGTTGCCGTGCACGTACTCGACGGGGCGGTTGATCTCCCACCCGTCGTCCGTGCGGTTGTACGCAGAGGAGCGTCCCCGGACGATGCGCCGGTGGCTGTCCCGCCACTGCGTGTGCGTCATGCCCGCCGGCTCGAAGAGTCGCGTCTTCGAAAAGTCCGCGAACGACATTCCGCTCGCACGATCCACGACTACGGCGAGCAGGTTGTACCCCGAATTGCTGTACGAGTACTCGAGTCCCGGCTCGAAGTTGAGTCGGGTCTGGCGGCTCAGGATATCCACGATGTCGTCGTGATCGTGGGCCCGGTCCTCACGCCCCCAACCCGAAATGGATGCCACACTCCCCCAGTCGCGGAGTCCGCTCGTGTGGGTCATCAGATGGTGGAGCGTGATTGTGTGACCGTAGTCCGGAAGCTCGGGGACCCACCGTCGAACGTCGTCATCGAGCGAGAGTGTGCCGTCGAGTACGAGCAAGTTGACGGCCGCTGCCGCGAACTGCTTCGACACGGAGCCCCCCTCGAAGATCGTCTCGGGCGTGTTCGGGATGCCCCACTCCAGATCGGCCATTCCGTAGGCTCGCTCGAGGAGCGTCTCTCCGTTCTGCGTCACGCCGACCGCACACCCCGGTGACGTTTCGGTGCTCCACTGCTCGAAGATGTCATCGACTCGTGCGGCGATGGCGGGGTCGACCTGGGCGGCGCCGCCGGCCGGTGACGCAGCGCATGCCACGAGCACGAACGCGGCCGGGACGAGGTGCGAAGGGTGTCGGTACATCATGAGTGGCTCGAAGCTGAATACGGATCCCGATGCCATTCTGGGCGACTCGAGGGCAAACGAAAACCCCACCCGGCGGATCGGGTGGGGCTTCGCCCGTGCTGTCCGATCGGGCGGGTTGCCGCCTCGATCGAGATTCCGGCTACTGGGTGACGGGCGTGTCACCACCGTCTCGAAGATGGACATCGAGCCATGCGGTCCAGCGCCCCCAGAGATCCAGGAGCGTACGGCGGCTCGCCGGCCCGTGATCCTCGTAGGGGTAGAGGTACATGGACGCGTCTTTCCCAAGCCCGTTGAGCGCGTGGAACATGCGCGGCGCATGATCGAGCGCGGTGCCGACATTCTGATCCATCATGCCGTGATAGATCAGCAGGGCGCCCGTCATGTTGTTCGCGTGGAAGAACGGTGACATCGAGGTGTACACGTCTTTCGCGTCCCAGAAGATGCGGCGCTCGCTCTGGAACATGAGCGGCGTGAGGGTGCGGTTGAAGTTGCCGTCTCCGGCGATGCCCGCCTTGAAGAAGGGCGTGTGGACCATCGCATTGGCGGTAGAGAAGGAACCGTACGAGTGGCCCCCGATCCCGAGCTTCTGACGGTCGATCAGCTCGCGTCGATCGAGCTCGTCGATCACGGCCGCCAGGTTGTTCCGGAGATCGTGCTCGTAGTTGTTGTTCATCTGGCCCGCTTTTCCGACGATCGGCGCATCGGGCTCGACCACGGCGTAGCCCAGCTGCACGAGATACTGCATCGACCGGGTCCCGAAGTTGGGGAAGGCGTCCTTGTTGTACGTCCGTCCGCGCTCGTCGTAGCTCTCCTGGTCGGTGTACTCCCGCGGGTAGAACCAGAACATCGCGGGGAGACGGGTGCCCTCCTGATAGCCCGGCGGAAGCGTGACGTTGACGAGGAAGCGGAAGCCGTCCGGGCGCTCGACGGTGAAGCGCTGCCGGGGCGCATTCGTCATCTGCGGCGTGTAATCGACGTTACTCGTGAGTTGTGACATTCCACCGTTCTCGACGCGATACGACTGCGCGATCTCCGTGGGTGACTCCCGTGACACGACGAACGACGCGGCATCGGCATCGAGGACGGAAACAACCCGATTGTACTCGCCGTCGTTGTCGGCCTCGTAGATCCTCGTCTTGTCGCCCGAACGGATGTCGACACGGTCGATGAAGTTCTTCGGGCTCTCGAGCATCGGATCTTCGTTGTACTCGCTGCCGTAGAGGAACACCGCGGAGCCGTCCGCCGAGGTTTCGACGACCTGGGCGTCGCTTCCCCCGCCACCGAAGCGGTTGTTTGCCGGGACTCCGCCACCCTCGTTGATGAGAGACCCGGGATTTCCATAGAAGTCGTCGGACTCGTACTCGACGATCGTGTACGTGGTCTCGGTGTCGGAGAGATCGACGGCGTACTCCGTGATGGTTCCGCCCGAGCCGTTCCGGCCGTTGCCGTTCCGCGGCCGTTCAGTGACGAACAGCATCGAGTGGTCGGCATTGAATCGGTGAGCGGACATCCGTGAGGACGTCTCGTACACGACGGAGAGAGATGCCTCGTCGAACGGAGGTGCCCAGAGCATCACGCGGTCGGGGCGCCGGCCTTGCTCCTCGTTGTCCGCTTCCTCTGCTTCGGCTTCTGGTGCAGGCTCCTCCTGAAGGAACGTCAGACCTGCGCCATCCGCACGCCATGCCAGATCACGGCGGTCGGGCTCATCGGACTCGCCTCCCACGCCCGGTGCGGTCGGCAGGTTGCCGTCGAGACCGGTCTGCGTGTCCTCGTCCGCCAGTTGGACGAGCATGGTCCCGCGGCGATCCCAGACCTGTTCGAGGTGACCGAACGAGCGGACGGGAACCACATAGCTGAACGGCTTCTTCATCGTCTCGACCCGGGCGTGCTGTCCCGTCGGCGAGAAGTCGAATGAGGTGATCATCGCGGGGGTGCCAATCTCGGTGACGTCACGGTCGTCGACATCGATCACTGCGAGCTGACCCGTCGCATGCCACTCGAGCAACTCCTCGTCGTATGGCGTGGCCATGAGGCTGGCGTACGTCCGCAGCATGTTCTCCCCCTCTTCGGTCTGCTTCACCTGCGGACCGGTCGGAATTCTCGACGGCAGGGGGCGGGCGGTCCGATCGTCCGGAACGAGGATCGTGGCGATCTCCTGGCCGTCACTCGTCCACTCGAAGCCCTGCACCATCGTGGCGAGCACCGGTCGGCGCGTGACCCGACGGCTGTCCCCATCGCTGGCATCGGCGACGTAGATGTGCGTCTCGTCGTTCGTATGCACGTAGAAGGCGAGCTGGCTTCCGTCCGGGGACCACGTCGCATTGGAGATCCGGGCCCCGTTCGGCACATCGACATCCGTGACCGATCCGTCCGCAGCCGAGATCAACTGGATTCCCACGTTCGACCGGATCGTGAGGTTCCGGTGCCGGTTCGCCGTGTAGTCGATGAAGACACCACCCAACTCGTCGAAGTCCTTCGAGAACCGGTCCATCGTGACCGGGCCGTCGCCAATCTCGTGGATGAACCAAGCCTTGTCGGGACTTACGTCGGTGAGGGTCACGTTCAGGTACCGGGGCGCCAGCACCATGTCCGCGATGTCGTTCGTGGGCGCGACGAAACTTTTGTCCGCGAGGACCGCCTGCGGATCGGCTGTCTGGCCGAGCGCGACGGAGGGAAGGGTAGGAAGGACCAGGGCGGCGACCACGCCGACCCTCAGTAGCGTCTTCAACATCGAGCACTCTCCGACGATTCGAACTGATGAGTCAGGTCGGACAACTTGCGGCGCCCGTGCGGATCTGGACAGACGTCGGCGGTGGGCTGGAGAGGAGGCTCGGGTTACGTTCGAGGGCCTGAATAATCGACCCTTCCAAGGATCTCTTCATGACCGTTCGTACGGGTGCGGCGCTGCTCGGCCTCTCTATCGTACTGGGTGCGTGCTCGACGCCGGACAGCCGGTCCGCTTCCTTCGAGAACGCGGCGCTCGACTCCAACGATCAGAAGGCCAGTTACGGTATCGGACTGAACGTCGGTCAGCAGCTGGCGGACGCCGCTGACCGTCTTGATCGTCCAGCGTTCATGCGGGGCATCGAAGACGCTCTGCAGGGTAACGAGCCGGACCTCGACCGTGCCGAGTTGCAGACCGTGCTCCAGCAGTTCGGCCAGGAGATCGAGGCCGCCGCCATGGCGGAGCGCTCGCGTCAGGCGGAGGAGAACCTCGCGGAAGGTCAGGCGTTTCTCGCGGAAAACGGAGCGCGTGACGGTGTCATGACGACCGAAAGCGGTCTCCAGTACGAGATGCTGCGCGAGGGTGACGGTGCGTCACCGGCGGGCGGCGAGGACGTCCGTCTGCACTACCGGGGCTCGTTGATCGATGGCACCGAGTTCGATTCTTCGTACGACGGTGAACCTGTCGTCTTCTCGAGCGCTCCGGGCCGTCTTATCTCGGGCTTCACCGAGGCGCTGCTGCTTCTGAGCGAGGGCGGCCATATCCGCGTCTGGATCCCATCGGAGATCGCGTACGGTCCGAACGGGTCAGGTGGAGCGATTGGACCGAATCAGACGCTCATCTTCGAGATCGAGCTCTTCGAAGTCATCGACTGACGACCCGATGTCGTTCCTCTCTCGCCTCCTCGGGAGATCAGACTCGAGGAGGCCCCCGAGCGATATCGATGCCGAATTGGCTCGGCTGGAGCAGGAGGCCGAGAACGCCACTCCCGGCTATGTCGGTACGTCCTTAAACAAAGCGGGTGACCTCGCGCTCAAGAGCGGACAGGGTGATCGAGCTGTCGCCTATTACGGGCGGGCAATCGACGCCTTCCTGGAGGATGAGCAGCGGGAGATGGCGCGTGGGGTCGCGAACAAGATCATCCGCGTCCGTCCGACCGCGATACGGACTCTGTGTACGCTCACGTGGCTCGACCTGGCGGCGCAGCACCGAGCGATGGCCCTCCTGCACCTTCGGGATTACGTCACCGCGTCCAAGGAAGGGGGCGTCGGCACGCGCGCCGCGACGCAGGTGTTCGAGATGGCGCGTCTGATTGCCGATTCAGAATTCGCAGAGGCAGCGGCCGATGCGCTCGACCTGCTCGGCTTTCCCAATCGGGCGAGGGACGTCCGGCGTTGGACCAGCGATGAACCGTCACCCGACGCGATCACGGACAGAGAAGAACTCAGCCACGTGTGTCTCGAGGCAGCGATCCGGTCGAACGACCAGGACGCAGAACTCATCACCGATGCCGGCGACGAGGACGCGGACGGGATCGAGCCGTAGGGGGCGAGCTTGAGGGGCAGGAACCGAGCGTGATGCGCCGAGCTCGGGGTCACGCGCCGGCCCCTAACGTCCGATCACTTCGTCGATCCAGTGGACGAGCTCGCTACCGAGCAGGTTCATCACGTGTCCCTGCGCGTCAGCGATGTCCACGGTCGGCATGATCCCCACGGATTCCAGAGCGTCCCTCGTCGCGAGGGTCGCGTCCACCCACGTCGTATCGAACTCACCCACGATCATCCGGATCGGGATGTCCGCCAGAGGAGCCAGGGTCGCCGCCTCCCCGGCATAGACGCCTGGAAGAACGAGCATCGCGTCGAATCGGGCCGGATCAGCCAGCGCCGCGAAGAACGCTCCCCGACCGCCGTTTGATGCCCCGACAAGCGCCACGGTCTGGGCGTCCGCGCCGAGGGTCGACTCGACCCAGTCGAACAGAGCCGGCAGGATCTGGTCGGCATCGTCTTCGAGGCGAGGTCCGTACACGGCAGGCGCCACCACGTAGTAGCCGCGGGCGGAAGGGGCCTCGGCCCAGTAACTGCGAACGAAGGACTCGGTCAGGTCGGCGTCGCCCGAACCCCAGGGCAGCGCGAGAAGGACCGGATGACTCGTGGTACCCGGCTCCGTCGGGGGGACGACGGCGACGTCCAGAACGCCGACCGGTGTCGTGACCTCGTACCACTCCACCGGACTGGTCAGGCGGGCGACTTCGTCATCGCACGCAGACGCGACGAGGAAGGGGACCAGGGCGGCGACGATGATCGAGCGGTGGGTGCGGGTGTGCATGGCGGGACGATACGGGCAAGACAGTTCAGGGGTCCGCGGAAACGTTTTTGCTCCATTTCCCGTCAGAGATGATAGAGAAGTCTCGGCGCACACGATGTGGGGAGGAAGAGAGGGGATGACAGGCATCCTGATTCACGTGGCGGTCAACGCGGTTCTGCTCTGGATCGTCGGTCAGATGATCCGTGGCATCGAGGTCCGTGACGGCAAGGCGGCGATCTTCGGTGCGATCGTGCTCGGGCTCGCTCAGATGACGCTCGGGAAAGTGCTGATGCTCATTTCGCTACCCATCACGTTTCTGACGTTCGGTCTGTTTCTGTTCGTCATCAACGCGATCGTGTTGATGACGGCTGCGGCGTTCGTGGACGGCTTCGAAGTCGATGGCTTCGGATCTGCGCTCTGGGGGAGCCTCGCACTGGGAGTGATGAATCTCGTCATCGGACTGGTGATGGGGGCGGTGGGCCTCGCGTCCACCGTCGTCTTCGGTACGGTGGGCGCGATCTTCGGGTGATGCGGGAGGGGCAGGGCCGCCGAGCGCGGCCCGGCCCCTTGCAACGTTCGATTCCCGGTCTTCGGTCGAATCGGTCCGGTGCCTCGGGGCTCGCCGGTCAGCGACCCTCCGCCTCGGCCCGACGAGCCCGGTACACGTCGCGCGCCTCGTCGAACTGACCGTAGACGTGCGCCTTCTCAGCGTCCGTTCGCCAGTACGGCCACTCCTCGGCCATCTCCTGAAGCTTGTCGATCCAGGCGAGGGCGTAGTCGGCAGCCTCGACGGACCGGACCGGAGCACCGTCCACTTCGACCCAGACCGGGTTGGTCGCAGCCTGTACCCACGGGATGTCCATCGGGAAGCTTTCGCCCTGTGCACCGTTCACCCGGACGTGGTACCAGCCCGATTCGCTCGGCCGGAACGAGCGCTCGAAGGAAAGACTCGTCCGCTCGCCGGTGAAGGGGATCGACGCGATGACCTCACCGTTGAAGACGACCTCGGCCCGCTCGAGGGGCGTAATGGAGGTGACCTCGAGCGATGCGACGACGTCGTCACCCGCCGAAATCGAGACCGTCTCTCCAGGAATTCGGCCGGCGATGTCGAATTCGACGAGGGGGCCGTTCGACATGAAGGCGTGCCCGTTCTTCATGCCCTCGAGCCACCCGTGCATGGTGAGCTCGTCGTCCGGGATGTGGACGTACGTGCGGACCGAGCCCACGAGCGGAGTGATGTGCAGGTTGCTGATCGAGTCTTCGCCACCCACCAGCGTCGCGTTCAGCCCGTTGGACCAAACGGCGTAGAGCGGGGGCCAGCCATCCTGCGATGTCGACCACTCCACGGCGTCGGTGGTCATGAGTGCCGCGTCGACGATGAAGCCCTTCGCGGCTCCTAGATTCCCCTCCAGCGGATCCCCGTTGAAGAACGAGTGGACGTATCCTGTCCACGCGCCCTGTCGCTTGGCTTTCCTGAACATGTCGGTGTTCGACGGATACAGGCTCTCGATTCCCGTGCCTTCGTACCCGGTGGTGAAGGGGGAGATGAGGTGCTCCTCCATACCGAACATGAAGACATGCCCGTAGAACGGTGGGCGGTACTCCTGGCCCACGACCAGCACCATGTCGTCCGTCGAGAGCGGATGTTCGTCGCCGCCCGGGACGAAGTACTGATAGTCGAGGATGCGATTGTCCTTGTTCGCGATCTGCTCGAGCACGATGTCCTGATCTTCCGCCTCGGACATCATCATCATGTTCTCGAGCGAGTTGTGCAGATTGCCGCCGTAGTTCGCGTGTACGTGCGTCGAGCCGTTGTACCAACCCTTCGAGGCCATGTCGATGAGTTCTTCCATCTGCACGGTCAGCTCCGTCGTAGCGCCCTCCTCGATCGTCACGGTACGCTCGACGGGGACGTGCTCGAAGCCTTTCACGACGACCAGCCGGGCGTCTCCCGCGGGAAGCTCCACGTCGAAGGAACCCTCGTGATGAAACGCGCCGACCCGGGCCCGTTCCGGCATCCGGGCGTACTGATCGGCGGGTGTATATGCCTTCCCGTCCGAGGCGATGAGGTGGACCCGCGTCCCAGTCGGTTGCCCGTCGGACCCCAGGGTCGTCACGCTCAGGCGACCCGTCGGGTTCAGCCAGCGTCGGCCGGTGATCTCCACGTCGACGAGGCGGCCCCCGTAGGTCTCGAGGAGGCGCAGGCGCGGTAGACCGTTCACTCCGTCATTGTCGATGAATGCGATCCACTCCCCGTCCGGTGACCAGCGCGGGTGGAAGGCATCGTGCTCGAAGAACGTCATCTTGTACGGCTCGCCACCGACCGTGGGCTGCACGTACAGATTGTTGAACTGGTCGGCCGTGCCGCGGGTCGACGAGAAGATGAACCGCCTTCCGTCGATCGAGACGTCGGGCTGCGTTCGATAGAGGGTCTGCTCGGCGAGGACCTGGACCCGCTCTTCGAATCCGCCGGCACGAGCTGGAACACGGAAGACGTTCCCGCTTCCGAGGGCCACGTCGCGGTTCGACACCAGAAGCAGTTCCTCGCCGTTCGGGAACCAGGCGGGACTGATGTGGATGTCCTCCGAACCGAAATAGAGCCGGTCTCTCCCGAAGCTGTTGTCCGACGTGACCGCGACCGCCTCACCCGTCCATCTCCCGTCCGCAAAGTCCCGAACGAAGACGTTGAAGTATCCGGTCGGCTCCGTGGACACGTAGGCGACTCGAGTCCCGTCCGGGCTGAACGACGGATCGACGTGGATCTCCTCGTCGTTCGTAAGCGGGTGCGTTTCACCGGTTTCGAGGTCCAGGACCTCCAGACCGATCGAGCGCCCGTGATCGTCCGCGGTATAGATCAGCCATCGCCCGTCCGGTGAGTAGCTCGGGGACGAGTAGTACTTCGACCCGCTCACGAGTTCGACGGCCAGCCCGCTGTCGACGTCGACGGTCCAGATGGAGCCGTGCATCGAAACGACGACGCTCCCGCCGTCCGGTGCCCACGCGGGTGCCCACGGCGCGGAGCTCACCGCAGGCGGGAGGTAGAAGTTGTGCATGTACATCCCGCCCATGCGCGCCGCAGGGTAGGAGCCGAACGGCTCCTGCGCGGAGAGTGGCGCGAGGCCGGCGAAGATCAGGAGTGCAACGATGCGAGGCCACCGAAACTGGGCCATCGGGTTCTCCGGGTTTCTGGATCGAGGGTGAGCAAGCTGGGAGGCGCGCCGTGGACCAACAAGAGGAATACTGACTCAAGCAGTCGAGCGGACTATCTTCGTGGCCGTTGAGCCGATCCAGAATCAGGATCCGACGATGCCGTCAGTGTGCGCCCGAACCCTCCTCCTCGTGACGCTGATCGTCGTGTCGGCGTGCGCGTCCGCAGAAGACCGCCTGAACGAAGGCCTCGCGCTTCAGTCGCAGGGGCGCTACGTGGAAGCGGTCTACCGCTACGCCGAAGCGATCGAGAAAGACTCCGAGATCGTCGGTGCGCGGGAGAACATGATGGCTGCCGGCGATTCGGCGGTCATGATCGCGATGGACGAGGCCGATGCCCTCGAGCGTCGCGGAGATCCGGTCGCGGCCGCGGGTCGGTACCGGACCATCGACCAGATGCTGGCTCGGATCCGGCAGGTCGGAGAGCGACTTCCGCTCCCCTCCGACTATTCGGAGATCCGTCGGGCGATCTTCAATACGGCGATCGACTGGCAGATGTTCGAAGGAGATCGAGCGGCTCAGGAGGGGCGATGGGAAGAGGCGGTCGCCATGTATCGTGGAGCGCGCGGGGACTTGCTTCCGTCCCGGAGTCAGGTGGAGGCATCCTACGACGCAGAGACACGCCTCCTGCTAGACTGGGCCGGTGTCGAGCTCGAGGACCAGCGGCCCCGGGCGGCATACGATCTGGCGCAGCGCTCCCTCGAGGTACGGAACTCTCCCGCCCGTGAGACGGTGCTGGCGGTGCGCGACGTTCAGGAGGCCGCGCTGGACGCCGGAACGATCATCGTCGCCGTCGTGCCGGTCACGGCGGATCCCGGCGTCCGCGACTGGCTGGGTGGCGAGTTCGAGGTCGCGCTCGACAGCGATCTGAATCTCGACCACTGGACGCGGCCTCCGCTCTTCGTCGAGATGGCGGATCCCGTCATTCTCCGCACGGAACTCCGCGGCCTGCTCCGTGGTCAGGCGACCCAATCTCCTCTCCTCGTCGGTCGAGCGCTCGAACTCGTCGGCGCGGATCTGGGGGTGATGATCCGGCTGTCCGGCATCGACGTCGTGGAGGAAGACGTCGACCGAGGCGAATACCAGGCGGTGGTTCAGCGCAACGTCCGGCAGGGTGCTCGCCGTACCACGGTCATGGACACCGTGCCGTACGCCACGCTCGAGGGCACGCTGACCTACCATGTGGAGTCGGACATCATTCTGGTCGATACGTCAGGCCGGGAGGTGAACCGGTTCTCGGCCTCATCGACGCGGAGCGGCCCGTTCATGCGAGGCGAGTTCGAGGGGGATCCCGCTCAGCTCGACCTGCCGGCCGACCGCCAGGCGTTCTTCGACCCGACGGTGATCGCGGATCAAATGCACATCATCGAGGGCGAGGTACTGGAGGAACTCGCTGTGGCGATCGCGATCGGGACATTCGATCAGATCCTGGCGGGGATCCGATGACGGGATGGGTCGATCGCCTGTCGACTCTGGCCTGACCGACTTCTGCTGAAGCTCTGGACCTCCGCGTGGGCCGGGTGGCTGGCCCTCGGCCTTGCTGCCCTCGGGATCGCTGCGGTCGTCACCTTCGTCGATCTCTCCCCGCGCGTGCAGGGTGACTTCTTCTTCGCCAAGGACGACCCGCAGATGCAGGCGTCCCGGGAGGTCGCCGAAGTATTTCCGGCCGGTGCGCAGCTCATCCTTCGCGTGGCGAACCAGGGAGGGGATGCCGCTGCGTATCGGGACGGGATCGTCCGACTCACGAATGACCTTCTGGCGATCGAGGGCGTCGACGGAGGCTTCAGCATCACGACGGACGATCCGTCCAACAGCCCGCTCTTCGGCCGGATCCTGCTTACGCCCGACCCCGATGCGACCAATATCGTGCTGCAGGTGGACGACACGGACCCCGAACTCCTGCTTCCCCTCGTCGAGGCGCTCGTTGACCGGCACGAATCGACGTCGCTGGAGATCGTCGTCTCCGGCGTTCCGGCGATCGTCGAGTTGATCCGCCGGAGCCTGTACCGGGACCTCGTCGTCTTCAGCTCGGCTGCGGTCCTTATCTTCGCCCTGCTGATCGGGGTCGTGTATCGCGATGCCGCGATCGTCGCGGGCACGTTGGCGACATGCTTCGTCTCCGTCTCCACGACGCTCCTGATCGTCCAGGCGTTCGACGTGGGCATCGGTCTGCTCACGGCCAACCTCGTCACCATCGTCTTCGTGCTCACCCTGTCGCACGTCGTCTTCCTGACCGCGAACTGGAGGCGGGCTGCCGGCGAGGATCGCTCTGGTCGCATTCTCGAAGCGTTGGGCGAGACGTGGGAGGGATCCTTCTGGAGCATGACGACGACCCTGCTGGGGTTCGTGAGTCTGCTCATCGCTACGGCACAGCCGCTTCGGGAGCTCGGGGTCGCCGGTATCGCAGGGACGCTGGCTGCGCTCGCCGCCGCGTATCTGGTCTATCCCAGTGTCCTGGGTCGCTGGGCGCGCATTCCGCCACCGACGACGGACGCGACAGGTACCGGCTCCCTGGGCGCACGGGCGGCGGTACTGGGAAGTGCGCTGGTCGTGGTCGGTGCGTTGGCGGTCGGGGTACCGCGGTTGGACACCGACCCCGGCCTCCTCAGTTACTTCGCGCCCGGCTCGGACCTTCGAGAGGGACTGGCCCTCGTGGACGCCGACGGCGGGAGCAGCACCCTCGATATCGTCGTCTCGGATCCGGGCGGTGACGTGGTGTCGTCACGGGACGTGTACCCTCGACTCGATGCCCTTCAGGCGGCCCTCGAAGCAGATTCGGCGGTGGGGGTCGTGCTGTCACCCACACTCCTGATCGACCACGCTCGAACGATTCCTCTGGCCGGGTTACTCCCGGTCGGAATGCTGCTCGATCTGGCGTCGTCCGATGCCCTCGGTGGTGTCGCACTCGGCTTCGTTACCCCCGATCGAAGTCAGGCGCGCTACTCCCTCCGGATGCGTGAGACGGTTACTGAGCCGAGGGAGGTCGTGATGGCCCGCCTGACCTCCCGGGTCGAGGAGGTGGGGCTGCAAGCGGACGCCGTAGCCGGCCTGTACGACCTGCAGGCACAACTCGGCCGGCTGATCGCATCTTCACTGCGCATCGGCATCGGCGGCCTGCTGGCCCTCTTCATGGGCGTTGCGCTGATCGTTGCCCGCTCCCGCGTCATCGCGGGTACGATGTGGGTCTGTCTCGGTGCGATTCCGCTGGTGATCCTCGGCACCTTCGGGCACGCCGGGATCGCGATCGACATCATCACGTCGCCGGCGGCGAACATTGCGCTCGCGATCGGCGCAGACTCGATGATCCACCTCGTCATACGGGTTCGAAGGCTGGCGGCTGCCGGGGTCACGACGCCCTGGGTCAGCGCCGTCGCTCACATCGGACGTCCCGTCCTCGGAGCCTCCACGATCATCTGTGCCGGCTTCGGCATCTTCGTGCTCTCGTCCTTTCCACCCACGCAACGTTTCGGACTGGCGGTGATTGTGGGTACCATGGCCGCGGCGACGATGGCGCTGCTCGTCCTTCCGCGGCTCGCGACGACCATCAATAACACCTGACCCCTCCCCACATGGCGCAGGAATCCAGCACGGGGCTCGAGCGTCGACTCGGGCTCCTCGGGCTCGCTGCCACGGGCATCTGCTCGATGCTCGGCGCGGCGATCAACATCATTCCCTTCATGCTGCAGAGGAACGTGCCCGGGATCGGGCCGTACGTGCTACCCGCGTATCTCTTCGCGGCCGTTCCCGCGGTCCTGGCCGCGCTGGCGTACGCGACGCTTTCGTCCGCGATGCCGAGGGCAGGGGGCAGCTACGTCTTCGCGAGCCGTGGGCTGAGCCCCTACCTCGGCTTCGTAGCCAGCTTCTCGCAGTGGTTCGGCCTCTCGGTCGCGATCGGGGTCGTGTCGTACGTCATGATTCCCTTCATCCGGGATGCCGTTGCCGCGTTCGGGATGGACGGGTTGGCGATGACGCTCGATCAGGGACCCGTACGGGTCGGCCTCGCGCTGGCATTCCTGTGGACCTCCGTCGGAATCAACATGCGTGGCGTCGGAAACGTGGAACGCATCCTCGTGCCGTTGATGTTCGTGATGTTCGTGCTGGGCGGGGTCGTCATCGTGGCTGGCTTCCTCTTCGATCAGGCCGACTTCGCAGCCGGGCTGATGGCACGAGAGGGCGTCGCCGTGCCCGAGGTGAGCGCGGAATTCTCGTGGAGTCGGCTCCTGGCCGCTTCCGCGATCCTCTTTTCGAGTTTCATCGGATTCGACTCGATCGCTCAGGCGGGGGGCGAGGCCAAGAACCCCGAGCGGGCCCTTCCCCTGGCGATCGGCATCGCCATTGGGACCGTGGGTCTCTTCTACTTCCTCTTCACGGCGGCGGTGTAC
This sequence comes from uncultured Gemmatimonadota bacterium, assembly GCA_938030915.1. Taxonomy (GTDB): domain Bacteria; phylum Gemmatimonadota; class Gemmatimonadetes; order Longimicrobiales; family Gaopeijiaceae; genus UBA2589. Next base: position 10,980 of record CALHIO010000131.1, on the reverse strand, counting down.
AACACGGTTCCCTGGCAGTTCGTCGCCGAGCGCGCGCAGACTCAGGACCTCACTGCACCCGGGCTGCTCGGATATGTTCTCGAGCCGCAGTGGACGGCTCTTATCGTCGCGGGCGCCGCGATCGCCCTCATCAATGACCTTCCGGCGATGCTGCTCGCCGTCTCGCGCCTGATGTTCGCGTGGGCCGAAGACGGGGTCTTCCCGCGAGGGGTCGCGAAGGTGCATCCGACGTGGCACACCCCTCACGTCGCGATCGTACTGAGCGGTCTCATGGCAACGGCGTCCATCCTCGGGAGCCACTTCGCAGGTGATTTCTTCCTGGGCGTGGACATTCTCGTGACGTCGATGCTCGTGAACTTCGGCGTCATGTGCCTGACGGTTCTGAGCTTGCCTTCACGCAACCCCGAGATCGCGTCCCGCATGACAGTGGTCCGCAATCGTGCGATTCAGGCACCTCTGGCTCTCGCCGGGGCGGTGCTCCTTGCCGTCTTCCTCGGCGTCCATCTGTGGAAGGATCTGACCGCCGAGATGTCCGCGTGGTATTTCCACTCGACGCCGCTCTGGATCGCGGTCATGGCCGGGGCATCCGTGGTCTATTTCAGGGAAGTCGCGAAGTTGAAGGCCGATGGGGTCGACGTGAAGGCGATCTTCGCGGAGTTGCCGCCGGAGTAGAGGGCCCGTCGGTGCGGGCAAGAATCCGCACGGCGCACGAAACCGATTCGAAGAAAGGATGTGATGAGCAAGGTGGAGCGGATCGAGCTCGCCCCGGGGTTGGAGATCTCCCGCGTGCTGACGGGGCTGTGGCAAATCGCGGATATGGAACGCGATGGCGGCACTCTCGATACGGCTGCCGGGGCCGCCGAGATGAGGCGGTACGTCGACGCGGGCCTGACCACCTTCGACATGGCCGACCATTACGGATCATCCGAGCTGATCGCCGGCCATTTCTCGGCGGAATCCCCGGGGGAGGCGCAGCTGCTGACGAAGTGGGTTCCGAAGCCCGGCGTCCACTCGGCCGAGGACGTCCGGGCTGCTGTCGAGACCGCGCGCTCCCGCATGCGAGCGGACACGATCGACGTGCTTCAATTCCACGCGTGGAGTTACAGCGACCCGAGCTGGCTCGATTGCATCTTCCATCTCCAGGACCTTCGGGATGAGGGACTCATAGGCCACCTGGCACTGACCAACACGGACACGGCACACCTCCGCATGCTGCTCGACTCCGGGGTCGACATCGTCTCCAACCAGGTGTGCTACTCCCTGCTGGATCAGCGGGCCGCGGGTGCCATGACGGCTCTGTGTCGGGAGCGGGGTGTCACATTGCTGGCGTTCGGCACCGTCGCAGGCGGCTTCTTCAGCGAGCGCTGGCTGGGGGCTCCTGAGCCGGAGGTCGACGCCCTCGAAACGTGGTCCCAGATGAAGTACAAGCGGTTCATCGACGCGGCGGGTGGATGGGCCCGGTACCAGGATCTCCTGTCCGCGCTCGCGCGTGCGGCGCGCAGGCTCGAGGTGTCCATCGCGAACGTCGCGTGCCGCTGCATGCTCGAAGCACCGGCCGTCGGTGGTATCATCGTCGGAGCGCGTCTCGGCCGGAGTGAGCACATCGCCGAGACCGCCGGGCTTTTCGGCTTCTCGATCGACGAAGAGAGTCGTGAAGAGATCGACGCGGCGGTGGCTGCGCTCGACCCGATCCCGGGCGACTGCGGGGACGAGTACCGAAAAGCGCCGTTCCTGACCGCGGCCGGTGACCTCAGCGACCACTTCGAGGAGATGCCCTCGCCGTATCCGGTGGAAGAGGGCCCCGGAGACCGCACGCGGGCTCTGAGCGGAACCGTGTGGGAGGATCTGGCCGGCTTTTCCCGGGCCGTTCGAAAAGGAGACCGGATCTTCGTCTCCGGGACGACCGCCACGCACGGAGATCGGCTGATCGGTGGCGACGATGCCGGGTCGCAGGCGCACTTCTGCCTGGACAAGATCGAAGGTGCGATCCGTTCCCTGGGTGGTTCGCTCGACGACGTCGTGCGCACGAGGATCTACGTCGTGAACCCGGATGACGCCGAGGCCATTTCGAAGGTGCACGGCGCGAGGCTCGGCCACGTTCAGCCTGCCAACACCCTCGTTCGCGCCGGGCTGATCGGTGAGGGATACCGGGTGGAGATGGAGGCGGAAGCCGTCATCGAGTGAGGCGGCTGAGCTCCGGTGCCGTCTACCGTCTTGCCGTCTTCAGATACCGCCGCGCGAGCTGTGCGACCCGATCTTCACCGTCGGCTTCGGCGCGCTCGAGGATAGCCTCGATCTGGGTGGTCAGCGCCGGGTCACCCCACGCATATCCGGTAGCCAGTTCGGCGGACCGGGAATCCCCCTCGTCCGCACCCTGGATGAGCGCCCACGCCGCGGCCTCCGCATAGTACGGGGAGTCGGGGTCGGGCAGCCGGAATTCCGGCTCCTGCTGGTGATCGTCCTCTTTGACGAATGCCCGCGACATGTCAGTCGCCGGCCTTGGGAAGGCGAATCTCGGGGTTCTCGGGGTGTGGTCGGTACAGGACGACCGTGCGTCCGATCGTCTGCACGGAGTGTGCCCCGATGACCCCCGTCGACAGCTCGCCTGCCGCGTCTTTCACGTGGAGCGGCGCCGACTCCTGGAGCTTCACCTTGATCAACTCCCGCGTGTTGAAGGCATCCTCGACCGAGTTCAACACGGCGGCGGTCACGCCGTCGCCGCCAACCAGGACGATCGGCTTGAGATGATGGGCCAGCTTCCGGAGGTGCGCTCGCTGGCGGGAGGTCAGTCTGTCCATGGCAGGAAGCTGGCATGTGTACTCGGCCTCCAACAGGTGCGGACGCACGCGAGAAGGCGGGCCGGGGATCGGTCGCGGAGATACGGCGTGAAGCGCATCTTGGTCGGGCCATTCACCCCGACCGCGCTCGTCATCATGAATTCGCCCTTCCTCTCAGCCGTCCTGCGCAGTCCGGGGCGGCTCCTCGGTCTCGCGTTCGCCCTCGGATCGCTCCTGGCGGGTCGTCCTGCGGACCTCGCCGCCCAGTCCGCCCAGCTCGAGGACTGGAAGTCCCAACTCGTCAGCTTTGTGCAGGAACGTCGCGACTTCACGGCCGACATGGTCGACCAGATCTTCAGTTATGGAGAGCTGGGCTTCCAGGAATTCGAGACCTCGCGGTATCTGGTCGATCTGCTTCGTGACGAGGGCTTTCTGGTGGAGGAGGGGATCGCAGGCATTCCCACGGCGTGGGTCGCCACCTGGGGTTCAGGTGAGCCGAAGATCTCGCTGGGGACGGACATCGATAATATCCCCAAGGCGTCACAGACGCCGGGCGTCGCATGTCACCTACCCCTTGTCGACGGGGCGCCCGGGCACGGAGAAGGCCACAACTCCGGCATGGCCGTGCAGATCACCGCTGCGCTCGCCGTCAAGGACCTGATGGAGCGTGAGGGCCTTCCGGGCACGATTCAGATCTGGCCGGGGGTCGCCGAGGAACTGGTCGCGACCAAGGCGTACTATGTCCGAGACGGCATCTTCGACGATGTCGACATCGTGCTCTACGCCCACGTCGGCTCGAACCTTTCGACGAGCTGGGGCATGACACCGGGCACGGGCCTCGTTTCGGCGATGTTCACGTTCGAGGGCTTCGCCGCTCATTCCGGTGGGGCGCCGTGGCGGGGCCGGAGCGCCGCGGACGCGGCGAATCTCATGGAAGTGGGCTGGAACTATCGTCGTGAACATCTGAGGCCGCAGCATCGTTCGCACTCCGTCATCTACGATGGGGGAGACCAGCCGAATGTCGTTCCGTCGGAGGCGTCGGTCTGGTTCTACTTCCGCGAGAAGAACTATCCGCAGATCCGGGACCTGTTTGCGATCGGCGATTCCGTGGCGCAGGGAGCAGCGATGATGACCGGTACGACGCTCAGGGAGACCCGGATCATCGGGTCGGCGTGGCCGGGGCACTTCAACCGGGTCGTAGCCGAGACCATGTACGGAAACATCGAGCGCGTCGGTCTTCCGGAGTGGACCGAGGCCGATCAGCGTTTCGCACGGGCTACGCAGCGTGAGGTCAGCGGGCCCGAGACGGGGCTGGCCACGGTACTCGCACCACTCAGGGGTGGACTCACGGAGGAGCAGCGCACCGCGGGGTACGCCGACGACATCGGCGACATTTCCTGGAATGTCCCGACCGCGACGCTCTCCTTTCCATCGAACATCCCCGGCCTTCCGGGCCATAACTGGGCGAATGCGATCGCCATGGCGACACCGATCGCCCACAAGGGTGCGACGCAGGGCGCGATGGCTCAGGCGATGACGCTTCTCGACTTCATGGTCCGTCCCGAGCTCGTCGATCAGGCGTGGGCGTACTTCGACGAGATGACACAGGAGCTTCAGTACGAGCCGTTCATACGGCCGTCCGACGAGCCGGCCATCGAGATGAACGCCGGGATCATGGAGGAATTCCGAGAGGACATGCAGTCGTTCTACTTCGACTCCGACCGGTACGACTCGTACCTCGATCAGCTGGGGGTGTCGTACCCCACGCTGAGGCAGCCGGATGGGCAGTGCCGGGTCGGCTCGATGAGCGAGCAGGACGAGGGGTAGGCGAGGCCGGCTTCAGCCTCCGATCCGCTCCAGCGCATCGGCGGCCGTCGCGTTCCCCGCGGCGGCCGCCTTCTCGTACCAGTGCCGCGCATGCTCGACGCTGAGCGGCACCCCGCGGCCGGCTTCGTACGCTTCTCCCAGCCGAAGCGACGGGATGACGTCCCCGGCTCGCGCCGCACGGAGCCACCACATGGCGGCTCGTGCGTGGTCGACGTCCACGCCGCGTCCATCCCGGTACATGTTCCCCACGTTGTGGACCGCGAGCACATGCCCCCTGTGGGCGGCCCGCCGGTACCAGCGCATCGCCTCATCGAAGTCCTGTTCGACGCCGAGGGACTCGTCGTACGCCGTGCCCATCAGAAAGGTGGCCTCGACGTCGCCGACTGCTGCCAGTCGACGGACGTCGTCGATGACACCCGACGCGATCTCCCGTGCCCGATCCGGGTCACGCGGGAAGGTCATGCGTCCGGTGGAGTGGACCCGGGCGACCCACATGGTGGCGAGGACGTCGTCGGGGTTGGAGGCTACGGCTTCCAGAAGTCGCCGGGCCGCCGCGTCGTCGACACGGCCTGCGACTCCCGTGTACAGGTCGATCGATTCGAGGAGGCGCGCGTCGGCGACGGTCTCCTGTGCCTGGAGAGGAGCAGTGGTGCCGGTGAGGAGCGCGACCGAGACGACGAATACGGCGGCCGTCGCGCGGACGTCCCTCACGGCTCGGCGATCGTGTGCGGGCCGAGGTCGGCGAGGGATGGAGCCCCGATCGCCCGCATGGTGATCTGCATTTCCCGGGTCAGGATATCGAGCGCCCGCTCGACACCTTCCTGACCGAACGCGCCGAGGCCCCAGAGGTACGGGCGGCCTACTGCGACGGCGGTGGCTCCGCGCGCGATCCCTTTCACGATGTCGCTGCCACGCCGGAATCCGCTGTCGACGATGACCGGAATCCGACCGGACACGGCGTCGGCGATCTCGGGCAGGGCGTCGATCGTGGCCTGGCCGGACCCCTCGGATCGTCCACCGTGGTTCGAGACCCAGACCGCATCGACGCCGTAGCGGACGCACAGCTCGGCATCCTCGGCGGTCATGATCCCCTTGATGATGAATCGCTGGTCCGTGGCGTCACGGAGCCTCGGGATCGTCTCCCAGGTGGTCGAACGGCCGAGGCCGGGATCGGGCTCACCCCTCGGGAGGCCCCGCAGATTGGGCTTCGGCCCACCCGCGCGTCCACCGGGAGTATGGCAGTTGGTGCAGGTCCGATCGTCCACTCGACGGTATCGCTCGAGGCTTACCCGGTTGCTTCCGCCCTGCAGGTCGACGGTGTAGACGATCGTCGGACACCCTGCGTCGCGACTGCGCTGCATCAGGGCTGTAGCGCCCTCCCACGAGCCGGGGCCGACAGGCGCCAGGTAGAGCTGATACCAGACCGGCTCCCCCCGCGCCTCGTTGACTTCCTCGACGGCCGTGGAGCTCACCGTCGAGAGGGTCTGCAGGTGTGTTCGGGAGGCCGCGGCTCGCGCGACGGCCAGCTCGCCCTCGGCATGGAATGCGCGCTGGCTCCCGCACGGTGCGATCATGATCGGAGTCGGCCACTCACGACCGAAGAGGTTCACCCTCGTGTCGAGATTCGACACGTCGACCAGGCGGCGAGCGCGCAGCCGCAGCCGTTCGAGTGAGGCCCGATTGTTCGCGTACGTTTCCTCTCCGTCGACCCCGGTCATGATGTACCCGTAATGGGCCGTCGGAACGGTCACTTCGGCCGCGCGCTGGAGATCCCAGATGTCGAGGGCGTCTTCTGCCGACTGCACGATATCGTCGAAGACCCGACGCGGGGCCTCCTGAGCGATGACGGGCTCGAATGCGGCCAGTCCGCCCGCCGAAGCGAGAAGTGGACTGGCCGCGAGCCACCGGAGGAAGTCGCGTCGGCGAACGTCGTGGACGTCGGGTCGAAGCATGGGGCGTCTCCCTGCGGATTCCTGCGTGGCCGTGGTCGATGCGCCCACGGTGCCGATCCGACCGGACCGCGTCAAACCCTCGCGCGCACGAGATCGATGACCGCAGCCGCGCTCTGGACGTCTGGTTCGTCTCGCAGCGCTCGGGCGATCAGGCCGGTCGCGTTCGCGACGGCGAAGCTGATACCGTACAGGTTGCGCTCCACCGGCACCCCGGGGATCGGTCGCGGATAGGGGGATGCCACCACGGCCGTCCCCCTGGGCAGCTCCACGAGGCCGAGCTCGTCGCGGGGTTGCTCGGGGTCGGCCACGACGCCAACGACGCCCGGGAGCGCGCCGGGGTACCACAGGGCGCCCTCGTGCTCGTGCGCCGACACGATCACTGTGCCGGCGTGGAATGCGCGTTCGATCGCGGGGCCCAGTTCCGGCGCACGCAGGCGATTCGGGGTGCCGAGGCTCATATTGACGAGTCGGATCCCGCGCTCGACGGCCCAGTCGATCGCGCGGACCAGCACTGCCGTGGACGTCGCGAGTTCACGTTCGAAGACCTTGACCGCCCACAGTTCAGCCTCCGGCGCTTTCTCGTGAATCGCCGACGCGGCGGCGGTACCGTGCCCGATACGATCGACGAAGTCGTCCGAGGTGCCCCCTTCGAGTTCCAGTGTCACACCCCCGGCGACACCGGGAAGATGCGGATGCGGCACATGCACACCGCTGTCCACGACCGCGATGGATACCCGATCGCTCGTCGGCATCGACCGGCGCGCACTCACCCGGCGAGCACGTCGAGGAAAAGTTCACGGAACGCGCCGCCTTTCGCCTCGAGAGTCTCGGGTGGTCCGTCCTCGACGATTCGTCCGCGATCGACCACCACGACCCGATCGGCCTGTCGCGCCAGATCCAGACGATGCGTGATCAGGATCGTTGTGCGGCCCTTCATGACCCGCTCGTACCCGTCGAGGACAGCGGCCTCCGAAGACGGGTCGAGTGCCCCGGTGGCCTCGTCCATGACCAGCACAGCGGGTTCGGCGAGGAACGCGCGTGCGATAGCGAGTCTCTGTCGCTCGCCCGCCGAGAGCTGCCGACCTCGTTCACCGACCACAGTATCCACCCCGTCCGGTAGGCGCTCGAGCAGCATCCCCAGGCCAGCTCCCTCGATGGCTTCGAGCACGGCCGTGTCACTCGCCTCGGGATCCGCGTACCGAACGTTGTCCGCCACGCTCGAGTGGAAGATGAAGGGATCCTGCGGGACGACCGAGATGTGTCGTCGAACGTCTTCCAGAGAGAGTGTGCTTACGTCGACACCGTCGAGGAGCACCGAGCCTTCCTGAGGGTCGAGGTGTCGCTCGAGTAGATCGGCCAGGGTGGACTTTCCGCTTCCGCTCGCACCGACGATCGCGATGACCTGACCGGCCGGAATGTCGAGGTCGACGCCCGTGAGTCCGTCGACGCCCCGTCCGAAGTCGAAGGTCACACCGACGAGTCGGATCTCTCCACGGCACTCGTGCATACGGTTCGGTGACGGGATTTCCTGAACGTCCGGTGGGGCATCCAGCACCTCGTGCACGCGCACGAGCGATGCCCGTGCCGTGGCCAGGTTGGTGTAGATCCCCATGAGCCCCTGAACCGGGGTCATGAGTCGAGCCTGGTAGGCCATGAACGCCACCAGCGTCCCCAGCGTCATCATGCCCTCGATCACCCGGTATCCACCGTACAGGAAGACGAGGGCCGTACCGCCGGTCAGCAGAAGGCCGGGTAGTCCGCCCGCGACGTACGTGTACAGTCGCATCGAGAGGAGCGCCTCGATAAATGCGTCGTTCCGCGTTCGGAAGCGATCCACCTCCCGGTTCTGCGCGTTCGCACCCACCACCGTGCGCATCCCCTGCAGCGTCTCGATCAGGAAGGACCCGATCTCGGAACTCCGCTCACGCAGTCGGGTCACGCGTGCTTCGAGTTCGCGCCGATACCGGATAAGCGTGAACAGGGAGGGGGGCATCACGACGAGGCTGGCGAGGAAGAGCTGCCAGTCGAGGTAGATCAACATGCCGACCGTCCCGATCAACGCGATCACCTGACCAAACCAGGAGAGGGCCGCCTCGGACACGACGCGTTGAATCTCGCCGATGTCTCCGTTGATTCGCGTCACGATGTCGCCCAGGGGGGTCCGGGCGTAATACCTCGGCGAGAGTCGCTGCAGATGCCGGTAGAGGTCGAGCCGCATGTCGAAGAGAATGTCCGCGGACACGCGGGTGTATCGCATCCCGCTGAACACGTTGAGCCCGAACGACACGAGTGGAATCGCGACGAAGAGTCCGACGATCCGGAGCAGGAGCTGGAGATCGCGGCCAAGGATCGCGTCGTCCACGAGCACCTTCGACAGAAACGGCAGGACGAGGGAGAGGCCTGTCGAGAGCAGCGAGACGACCACCACGGGCACCAGAGCGCCCGCATACGGCCGCACGTAGGCGAGTGCGCGGCGCAGATGGTCGTCGATGAGTGTCATGACCCGGGAGGTGGAGACGTATGCCCGACCGGCGCGGCGTCGTGCCTCGCCCGGCGCCGGTTCACGCCGATGAGGCGGGCGCTACTCGCCGCCCGGGATGATCGCGATGTTGCCGAGCGTCATGTCCTCGTCGAATTCGACGGTACGCAGGAGCGAGAACGTTTCCGTGTCGTAGACGTCGATCGTGTTGCCGGCGACGTGCACGTACAGCTTCGTACCGTCGGCACTGACGTCCAGACCCATCCGGGGCCGTCCGGCGAAGGGTACCCGACGAGTCACCACTTCCTCCACCAGATCGAACTCCCAGAATTCGTACGCTTCGATGGTCGTGTACAACGCGTACGCCTTCTGGCCACCCGGAGCCATGGCGAATGCACTTACCGGCTCGGAGGGTCCGACCGTGTAGAAGTCGACGGCCTTCTCCGAAAGTCGAACCTTGGCGATGCCCATGAGGGTCCGGTTGTGCACGGGATCCTGCATGCGCATCAGGTTCGTCGCCACACCCGCTTCGTCATACGTCTGCGAGTTGGTGCTGAAGCTCGGACGACCGAGTCCGGGCTCCAGAGGGTTCGAGACCTCCCATCGATCGATCTCCTCGTACGAATCGGAGTCGACAGCGATGATGTCGTTCGTGTAGAAGTAGAGCGTCTCACCGTCCGGTGAATACCGGAAGGCGACGCGATCGCGCTCTTCACCGTCCGGCCACGGGATGGTGTCGGTGACGGCCCTGGCGCTCATGTCGTACTCGAGGATGAACGGTCCTTCCACGAGGTAGCGGTCGGCCAGCTTCGTATGACGACGGCCGAAGATGACGGCTTTCGTTTCCGACGGGTGGGGAGCGAAGCCACCGATCCGGAAGGTCGTGTCACCCTCGGACAGCGAGTGCTCCTCGATCACCTCGCGCGACGCGACGTCGACGACCTGAATGAATTCGGCGGACGCATCGCCGACGTACAGGCGGGTCTTCGTCTCGTTGAGCTGGACACCGTTCGGGATGATCCGATTCATCTGGATGCGATCGATGATCTCCTCGGACGCTTCGTCCCAGACGAGCATCTCGTCGGTGTACGTCGAGATGTACCAGGTCGCGGTCTGAGCCGTCGCCTGGACCGCAGAGGTGCCGAGGAAGAGCGCCGCGATGGCGATCCGAATCGTCGTTCGCATGGAGCCGAAGAATCCTAGGGGAAGATCAGGTCGAGCTTGCGCCAGTCCTTCTGTGCCGCAGCGCACTTGCCGGTCCAGTCAGGCGCGTGGTTCAGCTGGTCGGGCACGTGCGCGGGCCAGAAGCAGGAGATGTGACAGTCGAAGATGTCACGCTCGACCGGCTGGCAGAGTCCGGCCGTGCCACCCCGGTTGTCGACTTCCCACCCCGGCGAGAACTGCAGTGAGCAGCCGAGCGGGTAGTGCGGTCCATCCTGCTCGTGCGGGGGCGTGCGAAGCCCGACGACGTCGAGATCTCCGCTTACCTTGGCGGCTTCGTGCTCGAGGTAGGCCTCGATCCGGCCGGCCTTCTGATTGATCGGTTTGAGTCGCTTCATGCGTCGAATCGCTCCAGGAACTTCGGGTTCTTCTCTGCCAGAGCTCCGTCGATCTCGAGGCAGGTGTGGGTCCAGCTCCGGACCCAGGTGCAATAATGCAGATTGGCGTGCGAGGAGTCGCCGTACTGAACATGCGCCTCGTGGTAGCATCCGCCGGAACAGATCGGCCGCGCCCAGCACTTGTGACAGTCGGTCTTCTCGGCGATGTGATGGTCGACCAGGAACTTCTCCTGCTTTTCCCGGTCCACGCCGTCGGTGACGGTCCCGATCGTATGCTCGGGAGATCCGGCGAAGCGATGACACAGTGACACGTCACCATCCGTCGCCACACCAAGGAGACCCAGCCCCGCACCACACCCGTACGCCTTGCTGACGCCCTTGTGGAT
>CALHIO010000130.1 GCA_938030915.1 uncultured Gemmatimonadota bacterium | reverse complement strand
TTCGGGAAATCAACGTCGTTTCTCAGGACACGACGTGGTACGGCCGGGATCTCCGGCGTCACGATCGCGCCGCTCCTCTTCTGCCGGATCTGCTCCGGAGTCTGGTCGCGGGGACGGACGTGCCGTGGTTCCGCTTGTTCTACATGTATCCGTCGGGCCTCACGCGTGAGCTGGTCGAGCTGCTCGCGTCCGAAGACCGCATTCTTCCCTACCTGGACATGCCGATCCAGCATGGAAGTGATCGGATCCTCACGCTCATGCGGCGGCCGGAACGTCGCGAGACGATCGTGGAGCGGGTCGGGTGGCTCCGCGAGGCGATCCCCGACCTGACCCTCCGAACGACGGTCATCGTGGGGTTCCCCGGGGAAACGGACGAGGATTTCCGGGCGATGCTCGATCTCCTCGAGGATGTGCAGTTCGAGCGGGTCGGAGCCTTCACGTACTCCATCGAAGAGGGCACGCGGGCCGCGGATCTGCCGGGGCATGTGCCTCAGGACGTGATGGACGATCGTCTCGAGGAGCTCATGGAGCTCCAGCGCTCGATCTCCTTCGAACGGAACTCCGCCTGCCTGGGCCGGGAGATGACCGTACTCGTGGATCAGATGCTGGAGAACGATCCCGAGCACGTGGCCGTCGGGCGAACCGTCGGGCAGGCGGTCGACGTCGATGGCGTCACGCACCTGATCGGGCGAGGAGACTGGCGGCCCGGAGACTTCGTCCAGGCCCGCATCGTCGAAGCGCTCGACTACGACCTCGTTGCCGAAATCGTCGGACCTTCTCTCGAATCGGAGAACCCGGGATGAGCCGGACCCTTCGCGCCGTCGCCCTCGCCCTCGCCATGATGTCGGTCGCCTCGAACCGAGCCGCGGCTCAGGACATCGCGGACATCGACTACGAGTACCTGTCGTTTCGGGGCCTCGCTCTCGAATTCGGCTACCTGTGGCCGGATCGAGTCGAGAAGACCGAGTCGTACGGGCTGCGCTTCGACCTCGGGTACGCGGGCACGGGCCTCCGTGTCGTGCCTTCGATCATGTACTGGAGTTCGCCACTGAACGCGAGTGAGATCGTCGAATTCGAGAACCGTGTCGAGGACCTCGTAGCGCAGCAGAATGGTGGGGTCCGTCCGTCGCTGGACCTTGGGACCATCGAATACACGGATATCGCATTCGGACTGGACGCCCAGGTCGTCTGGGAGCTGCCGCTCGACGTCCTGACCTTCGGTGGGGTGGGTGTGACCGCCCACGTGATGGACGGGGACGGTGACGTCATCAACGGAACGTTCGTCGAAGACCTTCTCGACTCCGTCGAGCCGGGCTTCAACCTTCATTTGGGGACGGAGTACCCCATCGCGGAGAACATGCGCGTGTATGCGAGCGGGAGGTACGAGGTCATGCCGGACCTGCAGTATCTCCAGGTGCGTGCAGGCTGGCAGTTCATGTGGGGTCCGAACGCGCCGGGTGAAGGGCGTGGCAGCAACTAGACTGCGGCGGTGTGCCGCCATGATTTCGAGGCAAGCGCATGAGTGAGAGGGCACCGGTCCGGGTCGGCATCATCGGCGCGGGCGCGATCAGCCAGGTCGTCCACCTCCCGATCCTGACCGAGCGCCCGGACGTGGACGTCGTCGTGCTGGCGGACGCGGACGTGCACAAGGCCGAAACGCTGTCGCGCCGCTTCGATGTCCCTCTGGTGATGGAGGCGAACGACCTGCTTCGCTTCGATGAAGTCGACGCGCTGGTGCTGTGCACGCCGAACCATCTCCACGCGGAGATGGCGGTTACCGCGCTGGAGTCGGGGCGGAACCTTCTTGTCGAGCGGCCTCTCGCCTCGACGTCGGCAGGAGCGGAACGGGTCGTCGAGGCCGCAAAGAAGAGCGGGCGCATACTCACCGTGGGTATGCCTCACCGGTTCCGGCCGGAGGTCGCTGCGCTGCGCAGCTTCGTGGAGGGAGGAGAGCTCGGTCAGGTCTTTGCCGCGAGGGCGAGCTGGCTCACGCGGCAGCTGTCGGGGCAACGGACGAGCTGGCGGTCGGATCGTGAGAGCGCAGGTGGCGGCGTGCTGATCGACCTCGGCATTTCCGCCCTCGATCTCTGCCTCTGGTCGCTGGGCTTCCCCGAGGTGACCCGTGTCAGCTGCGCGCTCGCGGGCGAGGGAGATGCGGTCGAGCATTCGGGAACGCTGATGCTTCAGACCAGCACCGGAATCGTGATTTCGGTCGAGGTCTCCAACCGACTTTTTGCCAGCGAAGACCGGTACTACCTGCGTGTCATGGGGTCGGAAGGGTCGGCGAGCATTCCGCCACTTGAGGTCTTCAAGCTGCTCGGTGGACGCCCGATGGAGGTCACGCCCCGACAACCGCGCCCCCAGGGCGGTGAGAACCTCTACACGAATGCCTACCGTCGCCAGCTCGACGCGTGGATCCGCAGCCTGAACGGGCTCGCCGAGTCCGAGATCCCCAGTGAGCAGATCACCGTGATGAAGATCATCGAAGCGGCATACCTCTCGGCTGAATCCGGGACCGAGGTGGCAGTCGACGGATAGCGCGGGTCGGCGGGACCTGCTCACTGGACCCTCGTGGGCCGCTCGTTTAGCTTTTTATGCTCTACCCGACTGAACTGTTGGAGCAGGATATGAAGCAGGGGATTCATCCCGACTATATGGCGGCTTCGGTCGTCTGCGCGTGCGGGAACCGCTTCGAGACGATGGCGACGCAGGAAGAGGTTCACGTGGAGATCTGCTCCGTGTGCCACCCCTTCTATACGGGCAAGCAGCGTCTCGTGGACACGGCCGGACGAGTCGATCGGTTCAAGAAGAAGTACGAGAAGGCCGCCCAGTAAGAGGGCGGGCCGTGAGCGCACGCCCGCGTGCGCCCGGCCCTTCTTTGCATGAAGGTCCCCACCCTCGACCCGCGGCTGGACGATCGCCTTTCCGAGGCGGAGCGTCGATTCGAGGGGGTCGAGGAGGCGCTCGCCAGCCCGGAGGTCCTGTCGAATCCCGACAAACTCCGTGAACTCGGTCAGGAGCGTTCCTGGCTCGACCCGATCGTCCGTGCCGGGGGTGAGCTGCGTGGCGCCCTCGAGGAGTGTGCGGGCGCCATCGAGTTGATCGAGGCGTCGGACGACCCGGAGATGATTGCGCTCGCCGAAGAGGAAGCCGCGGTGCTCCAGGAGCGGATCGAGGCGCTCTCTCAAGAGGTGAAGGAGCTCCTGATCCCGCCGGATCCGCTCGGCGACCGACCCGCGGTGGTCGAGATCCGGGCGGGGACCGGTGGAGACGAGGCGGGTCTGTTCGCGTCCGATCTCATGCGGATGTACCGCCTGTACGCGGAGCGTTCCGGGTGGTCGATCGAGCTGATCGATCTGTCCGAAGGCATTCCCGGGGCGATCAAGGAAGCCGTCTTCACGGTTCGCGGCAAAGGGGTGTACGGTCGCCTGCGCTGGGAGTCTGGGGTGCACCGGGTTCAGCGTGTGCCCGCCACCGAGAGTCAGGGGCGCATCCACACCTCGGCTGCGACCGTCGCCGTGCTGCCCGAGGCCGAAGAGGTCGATGTCGCCATCGACCCGAATGAGCTGCGCATCGATACCTTTCGCTCATCGGGACCGGGAGGGCAGTCGGTGAACACCACGGACTCCGCGATCCGGATCACCCACATCCCCACCGGTCTGGTCGTCTCGTGCCAGGACGAGAAGTCTCAGCACAAGAACAAGGCGAAGGCGCTCAAGGTGCTTCGCAGTCGACTCCTCGACCTCAAGATCGCCGAGTCGGAAGCCGAGCGGGCCCGGGAGCGGAAGACTCAGGTCGGAACGGGAGACCGCTCCGCCAAGATCCGGACGTACAACTTTCCGCAGAACCGGGTCACGGATCACCGTATTGGGCTCACGCTCTACCGCCTCGGCGAGGTTCTCGACGGCGAACTCGATGAGCTGACCGCAGCACTTCGTCTGGCGGAACAGGAAGAGCGGATGGAGGCGCAGGAGGCGTGACTCGACCCGACCGATCCGTCGGCGGAACCGTGGTGTCGGGTGCCAATGCGGACCAGTGGACGGAGTCCGACCCATGGACCGTGCTCCGTCTGATCCTCTGGAGTGCGGACTATCTATCGCAGAAGGGGGTGGAATCGGGCCGCCTCGACGCCGAGCACCTGCTCGCCCACGTCGTGGGGGTCGGGCGCCTCCAGCTCTACCTAGACTTTGAGCGCCCGCTGACCTTCGGAGAGCTCGACGCGTTTCGCCCCTTGCTCAAGCGGCGAGCCGCCCGTGAACCGCTTCAGTACATCATCGGACACCAGCCCTTTCGAAACCTCGAACTCAAGGTGGCTCCGGGAGTGCTCATCCCGAGGCCCGAGACCGAGCAGTTGGTCGAGCGGGTGCTGGAATGGATTCGTGCTGCGTCCATCGATGCTCCGACGATCCTCGATGTCGGTACGGGTACGGGTGCGATCGCGCTCTCGCTGGCGACGGAGGCGTCGGCCATCGTCACAGCCACGGACGTCTCGGACGCCGCGCTCGGCATCGCGAGAGAGAACCGGGATGCGGCCGGGCTGGGAGATCTCGTGGCGTTCCACACGGGTTCACTCTTCGAAGCGGTCCCCCGTGACGCCGACTTCGATGTCATCGTATCCAACCCTCCGTACATCCCGGAGGTGGACGAACCGACGCTGGAGCCCGAGGTTCGTGACTGGGAACCGCGACATGCGCTCTTCGCGGGGGCAGACGGACTCGATGTGATTCGGGGTCTCGTCGAAGGTGCCGCGCGACACCTCCGAAGCGGTGGATTGCTCGCGCTCGAGGTGGGTTCAGGACAGGCCCGCACGGTGGTGTCGCTGCTCGAGGCCGAGGCCGGCTATGCGGCCGTCCGGATCGAGCGCGACCATGAGGGGATTGAACGTTTCGTGCTGGCGCACGGGGCGACGAACTACGATGGGGCGTCTGCGCAGCCGGCGCCTTCGACAGGAGATGTGTGATGGCGGGGATTTACGAGATGGCGAAGGATCTTGGTAATGCGCTTGCGCGCACCGACGAGTATCAGGCCCTCAAGCGTGCGTCGGACGCCGCAGAGGATGACCGGGATCTGGTCGAGCTGCGGAACCGCATTCAGTCGGTCGAGGCGGAGCTCCAGGCCACGTTGCAGTCCGGTCAGGAGCCGAGCGAAGAACTGAAGTCTTCGTACGCAAAGGTCGCTGAGGAGCTGCAGGGGATGCCTGCCTTCCAGCGCGTCATCGCTGCGCAGACGAACTTCGAGAAGGTGATGTACAAGGTGAATGAGACGGTGGCGAAGGGCATCGAAGAGGGTGCTCAGAGCCGCATCATCATCGCTTCCTAGGCGATGCCGGCGGACTGTCGGCTGACAACAACGAACCCATTGAGGACAACGTGAAGAAGCCCGAAGAGATCAAGCCGGCCGACGGTAAGCTCGGCGTGCTCCTCCCCGGATTCGGCGCGGTTGCGACGACCTTCGTCGCCGGCGTCGAGGCTGCCCGTCAGGGTCTGGCGAAGCCGATCGGCTCGCTGACGCAGATGAATACGATCCGGCTCGGAAAGCGGACCGATGACAATACGCCGCTGATCAGGGACTTCGTCCCGCTCGCCGGTATGGAAGACCTCGTGTTCGGCACGTGGGATCCGATCCCGGACAATGGCTACGACAGCGCCGTCAACGCCGGGGTGCTCCACAAGGAGAACCATCTGGATCCGATCAAGGACTTCCTCTCCTCGATCAAGCCGATGAAGGCCGCCTTCAGCCCGGACTACGTGAAGAAGCTCGACGGTCCGAACAAGAAGACCGGCACGAAGAAGGAGCAGGCCGAGGAGATCCGCGCCGACATCCGCAACTTCATGGCCGAACACGGGTGTGATCGTGCGGTCATGGTCTGGTGCGCCTCGACCGAGGTGTTCCTGCGACCGGGTGCAGCCCATGAGACCATCGAGGCCTTTGAGGCCGCGATGGAGGCTGATGATCCGGCGATCGCGCCCAGCATGCTCTACGCGTATGCAGCGATCATGGAGGGCGTGCCGTACGCCAACGGCGCCCCGAACCTCTCGGCCGACATTCCGGCTCTCGAGGAACTCGCCAAGCAGAAGGGCGTTCCGATCGGCGGGAAGGACTTCAAGACTGGCCAGACCCTGATGAAGACGATCCTGGCGCCAGGCTTCAAGACCCGGATGCTCGGCCTGTCGGGCTGGTTCAGCACCAACATCCTGGGCAACCGGGATGGTGAGGTCCTTGATGATCCAGAGTCGTTCAAGACGAAGGAGGAGTCGAAGCTGGGTGCGCTCGAGTACATCCTTCAGCCGGAGAAGTATCCGGACCTCTACAGCGAGATGTACCACAAGGTGCGGATCAACTACTACCCGCCACGTGGTGACAACAAGGAGGGGTGGGACAACATCGACATCTTCGGATGGATGGGGTACCACATGCAGATCAAGGTCGACTTCCTGTGCCGTGACTCCATTCTCGCGGCCCCGATCGTTCTCGATCTGGCGCTCTTTCTTGACCTTGCCGGTCGCGCGGGCATGAGCGGCATCCAGGAATGGCTGTCGTTCTACTTCAAGGCGCCTCAGACGGTGCCGGGTCTGTATCCTGAGCACGACATCTTCATCCAGCACTGGAAGCTCAAGAACACGCTCCGCTGGATGATGGGTGAGGAAATGGTCACGCACCTCGGTGTCGAGTATTACGACTGAGGTGACGAGGCAGGGTCCGACTCCGCTCTTCATCGTCCTCGAGGGCGGTGATGGCGTGGGGAAAACGACGCATGCGGCGCTTCTCTCCGCGTGGTTCAGTGCCCTCGGGCTCCCGCACGTATCGACGCGGGAGCCGGGGGGCACGCCCGTAGGGGAGGCGATCCGCGAGATCGTCCTCGCCGGGCCGGAGATGGACATGCCGGCCGAAACCGAGCTGATGCTCATCCTCGGGGCACGTGCAGCGTTCGTGCGCGATGTGGTGCGTCCGGCACTCGACGAGGGCAAGCTCGTTCTGGCCGACCGTTTTTCGCTGTCTACGATGGCGTATCAGGGGTATGGCCGGGGGCTGGATCTCGACGATGTCCGGCGCGCCATCGAGATCGCGACCGGAGGTCTGGTGCCGGATCTGTACATCGTGCTCGACCTGCCTGCGGATGAAGGGGAGGAGCGCCAGCGAGACGACGGATCGACGCCGGATCGTATCGAGGCGGCTGGGCGATCCTTCCGGGACTCCGTCCGGGAGGCGTATCTTGAACTCGCGGCCACCGAGGGGAGTGTGGAGGTCGTCTCGACCCGAGGATCTCCGGACGAGGTACACAGCAGAATTCGGGCGCGGCTCGCCGCGCGCTTCCCGGCAACCTTCCCCGAGCCGGGGGTAACCGAAGCAGGGCGGGCGGGGTAGCACGCACGGTGATGTCGATCCAGACCGGACGACGTCCGAGGTGACAAGCAGAGGGCGAAGGGTGATGAATCGCAGCACCGTGGCACCGTTCCTGGTCGTGATCTTCTCGGCTGTCGCCGGGGGATGGCTTCTTCAGCAGGGAGCCGACCGGGCAGACAACGTCTACGTGCGCGTTCGCGTGCTGCAGGAAGTCGTCGACCGCGTCTCGAACAGCTTCGTCGACGAAGTCGAGCGGGACCGCCTGTACGACTCCGCCATCGACGGACTCATCCGCGACCTGGGGGATCCGCACTCGTCCTTCATGCCCGCGTCCGACTACGAGGATCTGCGGATCCGCACCGAAGGCGAGTACGGGGGCGTCGGCCTCGAGGTCGTGGACCGAGGCGGGTACGTCACGGTCGTGAGCCCGATCCCCGGTGGTCCCGGCGGCCGCATGGGCATCCGCGCAGGAGATCAGTTCTACGAGATCGATGGCGTTGCGGCCGACACCATGGTCACCGAGCAGGCTGTCGAGCTGCTTCGCGGACGTCCGGGCAGCGACGTGACGGTTCGCATGCTGCGCCCCGGGATCGAAGATCCGATCGAGTTCACGATCGCTCGGGAAGTCATCGTGCTGAAGGCGGTGCCGTTCTCGCTCATGCTCGACGACCGGGTGGGCTACGTGCCACTGCTCTCCTTCCGAGAAACGTCGGCGACGGAAATGCGCGCTGCGATCGATTCGCTGAGGGACGAGGGGATGCGCTCGCTGGTGCTCGACGTGCGCGGGAATCCCGGTGGTCTGCTCGATCAGGGTATCGCGGTCAGCGATCTCTTCTTGTCGGAAGGGCAGGGTATCGTAGAGACTCGCGGGCGGGACACGAGTCAAAACGAAACGTACTCCGCGCAGAACCCCGATCAGTATCCGGACATGCCGATGGTCGTGCTGGTCGATCAGGCGAGTGCGTCGGCCTCGGAGATCATCGCCGGCGCGCTTCAGGATCACGATCGGGCGGTCCTGATCGGCGAGACGACGTTCGGAAAGGGATCGGTCCAGAGTCTGTACCGGCTTACCGGCGGAGACGTTTTGCGCCTGACGACCGCGAAATGGTACACGCCGGCGGGGCGGTCGATTCACCTGGATCCGGACTCGCGATTCGCGCCTCTCGACGGCGACGTCGAGCGAGCCTATTCGATCGCGGGGCAGCTGGTGGAGCCGGTCGCGATCGAGGGTCGTCCGGAGTTCCAGTCCGGAGGTGGCCGGACGCTGTACGGAGGAGGTGGAATCACCCCCGACCTCTTCGTCTATCCGGCGACGCTGGCTGCCGATGAGTCCAACGGTGTGCTTCGTCTGCTCCAGCGGGGTGGCGGCTTCTCGATCGCGCTCTTCAACTACGCCGTGGAGTATGTCGCCGAGCACCCCGATCTCCAGATCGGCTTCACCCTGACCGCTCAGGACGTGGCCGACTTCTATGAGGCGCTCGGGAATGGAGAGGACGCGATCGGTCCGGATGACTTCGCGGCCGCAGACCGCTTCGTCCGGTACCACCTCGAGCGCGAGATTGCGCTCCAGGCGTGGGGGGACGAAGGCGAGTTCCGGCAGCTGCAGGGATACGACCGGCAGCTGACTCGGGCCATCGAAGTGCTGAGAGACGCGGATTCGCCGACCGATCTGATCGCCGTCGCCGCTGAGGCGGTGGCCGACCGTATCCCGGATCGCCCGTAGCTTCCGAGACCGGTAGAGCCGCAGGCGCGAGCCGTGACCGACCGGCCGCGTGGAGCCCCGGATGCTCACGCGACCGAGGAGGTGCCCGTTCGGGTATTCCCACGCCCCTCTCCCCATGATTGATTTCGAGCCATGAGCATGGTCGAAGTCGTTCGGGGAGACATCGTCGAGTCGCGCCACCGGGTGCACGTGGCGGTCGTGACGGCCGATGGAGATATCATCGCGTCCGTTGGGGACATCGATCAGTACACCTACTACCGATCGGCCGCCAAACCGATGCAGGCGCTACCTCTGGTCGAAGAGCGCGTGGTGGAGCGACTGGGCCTGACGGTGGAAGAGCTGGCACTCTGCTGCGCGTCCCATGAGGGCGAGCCGGAGCACGTCGCAGGGGCGCGGTCGATTCTCGAGAAGGCGGGCGCCGACGAGTCGATGCTGTCGTGCGGAGCGCACGCTCCGTATTCCCCGGAGGCGGCGGGTGTGCTTGCGGAAGCTGGGGAAGCACCCGGCAGAATTCATAACAACTGTTCGGGCAAGCACGCCGGGATGATCGCGCTGGCGGTCTCGATGGGCTGGGACCCGACGGATTATCACCGGGCAGAACACCCCGTCCAGTGTCGGATGCTCGAAGAGGTCGTGCGCTTTTCCGGGATCCCGGTTGAGGGGATACCCACGGGTGTGGACGGATGCGGAGTCGTGTGCTTTGCGGTTCCGCTTCGGGATATGGCCCGGTCGTTCGGTACGTTCGCTCGAGCCGGGGACCGCGGAGAAGCTGCGGGGCGGGTCGTCGACGCAATGACGACTGCGCCGTTCATGGTCGGTGGGACCGGCCGGACGTGTACGGTGGTCATGGAGGTGGCGGGGGACCGGGTCTTCGTGAAGCTGGGAGCGGAGGGCGTCTACGGTGCGGGAGTCAGGGGGCGTGGATGGGGTGTCGCCATCAAGGTGGAGGACGGTGGGAGGAGAGCGGTCGAGGTCGCTCTGATTCACACGCTGCACGCCCTGGGCGCTCTGACCGACGAGGAGGCTCGTGCGCTCCGAGCCCACGGCCACCCTGATGTCCGCAATACCCGTGACGAGATCGTGGGCGAGCTGCGCCCGGCGTTCGATCTCACGCCTGCGACCACCCTGATCTGATGTTCGTCGATCGCGCCGTCATCGAAGTGATCGCCGGAACCGGCGGGTCGGGTGCGGAGGCATTCCGGCGGGAGTCGGGTGTGCCTCGTGGCGGTCCGGCAGGCGGCGATGGCGGACAGGGCGGCGACGTGGTACTGCGGGCGGACGCGCAGCTGACGACGCTGCTGGATTACAGTTACCGCCGACACTACAAGGCGAAACGCGGCATGCACGGCGAGGGAAGCAATCGGACCGGAAAATCGGGCGAGGACCTGATTCTTCGGGTCCCGCCGGGCACGGTCGCGTACGACGTCGACTCGGATGCACTGATTGGTGAGCACCTCAAGGAAGGGGAGACGGTCGTGATCGCGCGGGGTGGTCGGGGCGGTCGGGGCAACGCCCGGTTCGCCACCGCGACGAACCAGGCCCCGACCCGCTGGGAGCCCGGTGAGGAAGGAGAAGAGAAGACCGTCCGGCTCGAGCTGAAGCTGATCGCGGACGTCGGGCTGGTGGGGCTGCCGAACGCGGGCAAGTCGACGCTGCTGGCGGCGGTATCGAAGGCGACGCCGAAGATCGCGGACTAT
>CALHIO010000129.1 GCA_938030915.1 uncultured Gemmatimonadota bacterium | reverse complement strand
CTGACCATGCCATACGCCACGTAGTCCGCCTCCATCGCCTGGAGATCGGCATTGGCGACGGGCGTGCTGAGCTCACTGGTACATGCCGCCATCGTCGTCAGGACCAGCCCGAATGGGGCAATGCGCATCGCGTGCCGGCGTCCCTGGTTCCTCATCTCAGACTGCTCCCGCTCTCATCAGATCGTGCAGGTGGACCATTCCTTGGAGGTGCCCCTCACCGGTCACGACCGGGAGAGCCATGATCCCGTGGGCTTCCATCCTACTCGCGGCGGCCGCCCCAAGTTCATCGGCCGAGGCCGTGCGCGGATCGCGCGTCATAACGTCGAGGACGCTACGGTCGAGAAACCCCTCATCCCGCTCCATGAGCCGTGTGAGGTCACCGGCCGTGACTACACCTGTCAGACGCCCCTCGTCGTCCACAATCGCCACCGTACCCCTCATCTTTGCGAGGGGTGCGATCGCGTCCCTCATGTTCGCGGAGGCCGAAAGCGACGGGTAGTGCTCCGCCTGCATCACATCCCTGACCCGTACGGTGAGTCGACGCCCAAGGGCGCCGCCCGGATGGAACTGGGCGAAGTCCTCGGGCGTGAAGCCCTTGAGCTGGAGCACGGTCACGGCCAGTGCATCTCCCATCGCGAGCGCAGCGGTGCTCGATGAGGTCGGTGCGAGGTCCATCGGACAGGCTTCTTCTTCCACCGAGCAATCGAGGACTACCGTCGCGTGCCCGGTCAGCTGACTTTCGGATGCGCCAACAAGCGCAACGATCGGCACGTGGAGTCGGTTGAGGTATCCGATCAGGCCGGCGAGTTCCTCCGATCGGCCCGACTTCGAGATCAGAATCGCGACGTCGTCCGACCCGACGATCCCGAGATCACCGTGAAGGGCCTCGACCGGATGCAGGAAGGTCGCCGGAGTTCCTGTCGACGTCAGCGTCCCCGCGAGCTTTCGAGCGATATGTCCGCTCTTGCCGATCCCGCAGGTGATGATCCGTCCATTGGCTCCGGCCACGAGGGCACACGCCTCCGCGAAATCATCGCCAAGGCGCGCGTCCAGAGCCGCGATGGCCCGAGCTTCCAGGGCGAGGATCCGTCGGCCCTCGGCGATGACATCGGATCGGTCCATCACGTCGCGCTTCGCTCCTCGACGTACGTCTCGATGATCCTGTCGAGGTCACCCCGAGCGGAAAGCAACGCGTCGCAGAATTCTCGAGCCGCTCCATGTCCCCCCCGCTTGGTCGACTGCCAGTCCGCAATCGCTACGATCGAAGGCGTGGCGTTCGCGACCGCGGCCTTGAGGCCCACCTTTCGCATCACGGCGAGATCGGGGATGTCGTCTCCGATCATCGCCACCTCATCCCACGCGACGCCGCGCTCAGCCAGAATCCGCTCGACGACCCTGAGCTTGTGAGCGTCGGGTTCCTGGTAGCAACCCTCGATGCCCAATTCGGCGACCCGGATGGCGGTCGCCTCGGAGACCCGCCCCGACACCACGACGACATCGAGTCCCCCCCAGCCGAGCATCTTCAAACCGACCCCGTCCTGGATATCGAAGCGCTTCAACTCCACTGACTCACCGGTCTCCGTCGCTCCGATGTACACCCCGGCGTCCGTGAGTACGCCATCCACGTCAAAGATGACGAGGCGGATCCGGCGAGCGAGCTCGGCAGGAATAGGATCGGACGTGGAATGCATGGAAGATCCGAGGAACTCAGGTCTTGGATGTGGTCAGGGCCGTCCGGATCGAGAGCACGTCGTGAATGAGCTCTGGAAGGCGATCCAGCGGCAGCATGTTCGTCCCGTCCGAGGGGGCCCGACCGGGATCGGGATGTGTTTCGAGGAAGAGGCCGTCACACCCCGCGGCGACCGCCGCCCGGACGAGAGCCGGAATATGCTCCGGATCCCCTCCACTGGACCCCGAGGCGAGCCCGGGACGTTGGACCGCATGTGTGCCGTCGAAGATGGCCGGCGCACCCGTGGCGGCTCGTAGACGCGCGAACGAACGCATGTCGACGATCAGATCTCCGTACCCATGGATGGTTCCTCGCTCCGTGACCGCGACCTCCCTCGCTCCAGCCTCAAGCGCCTTTTCGACCGCCGCCCCCATTTCTTCGGGCGCCATCCACTGGCCCTTCTTCACATTGACCGCCCGCCCGGTTGCGCCAGCTGCGACCAGAAGGTCGGTCTGGCGGCAGAGAAAAGCCGGGATCTGCAGCACGTCTACGACCTCTCCGACCGGGGCTGCCTGATGCGCCTCGTGGATATCCGTCAGGACCGGAAGACCGGTCTCGGCCCTCACGGTCTGCAGGCGCTGGAGGCCGGCGTCGAGGCCGGGCCCGCGTGGGGATTCGATCCTGGAGCGGTTCGCCTTGTCGAAGGACCCCTTGAACACCACAGGCAGGCCGTGCTCCGCCGAAAGCCGCGCGAGCGCCCCTGCGATCTCCAGGTTCAGGTCGTCGGCTTCGAGTGCGCAGGGCCCCGCGATGAGGGTGAACGTCTCGAACATGTCACCGAGCCTCGCACGGACAGGGGTCGGATTGCATGGGTCAGACGCTCAGCGGCTGCTCGGCCGGCGTCGATCGTTCCTGTCCCGCGTGCCGCGTTGCCGCCTGAATGAACGATGCGAACAGCGGATGGGGCCGCGTGGGCCGGCTCTTCAGCTCCGGGTGGAATTGCCCGGCCAGGAACCACG
>CALHIO010000128.1 GCA_938030915.1 uncultured Gemmatimonadota bacterium | reverse complement strand
CATCGCTATCTGCGTTGGCGCGCGGAACTCGCCACGGCTCAGCGGATGAACGACATCGCGGCTGAGGCGAACGTCCGAACACGTCGGGATCCGGTGCTGACCGAGGCCATTCGGCTTCTCCAGATCACCGGGTCTCAGGAGGAACTGTTCACCGCCGTCGACGCCAACCCAGAAGCAACCCAGGGCCCCACGGGGCACTGATTCACCCAAACGTCACCGTCCCCCCGTCCTCACCGACGAGGGTGGTATCTCCGGTGGATCTCACGCAGGTAGGCGCGGTCGAGGTGGGTGTAAATCTGTGTCGTGGAGATGTCGGCGTGACCGAGTAGTTCCTGCACCGCAGCCAGGTCGGCACCCCCTTCGACGAGGTGCGTCGCGAACGTGTGGCGCAGAGTGTGGGGAGACACCTTCCGCTGAATCCCCGCGCGCTTCGCCGCCGTCCGCACCAGACTCCAGATCGACTCGCGGCGGATGGGAGTTCCGCGTGCATTCAGGAACACCCGGCCCTCCCCCTTACCCGTATCGAGAAGCGGGCGCACCTCGCGCAGGTAGCGCTCGACACTCCGCAGCGCCGGCCCGCCCACCGGTACCAGCCGTTCCTTGGCTCCCTTGCCGAAGACGGTCGCGAAGCCCTCCTCCACGTCCATCGAGGCGATGCGAAGCTCGACCAGCTCGCTGACGCGGACGCCCGTCGCATAGAGAAACTCGAGGACGGCCCGATCGCGCCAGTACAGACGGTGGGTCGCGTCGGGCGACTCTAGCAGTCGATCGATCTCTTCGCGGGAGAGGAAATCCGGCAGCGTTCGATCCACTCGCGGGGAGTCGAGCCGGTCCGTCGGGTCGGTCTCGAGCACGCCCTCACCCATGAGGAAGCCGAAGTAGGTGCGGACCGCCGACTGTGCCCGACGGATGGAGGTCGGAGCAAGGCCGCGCTCCTTGAGGTCGAAGACCCATTCACGCAGTACACGAACGTCGACCGAGGCTGGATCCAGAACACCGGCGTCCTTCAGGAACGCCATCCAGCGCGAGAGGTCACGCCCGTACGAGACGACGGTCCGCTCGGACAACCCCCGCTCGAAGGTGAGGTAGTCGTGAAACTGCTCGAAGCGGAACGCCGCCGGCCCCTCGGGCATCACGGCCTTCATTCGTCTTCAACCGGATGACGGGTTCGATACCACCAGAGCCCGATCAGGAGTCCCACCAATGCGGCGGCCAGCGCGAGGCCGCGATTGAGACCGGCCAGCATGAGTTCGAGCCGAGCGAGGTTCTCCCCGGCCAGCAGCCCGAGACGGACCAGACCCCCGTACCAGATGGCCGAGGCCACCGTGAGGGGCACGAGAACGCGCGACCACGGCTGATGGGTCGCCCCTGCGAACACGGGGACGATCGCCCGGACTCCGGGAAGGAAGCGAGAGAGGAAGATCGCCGGTGTACCCCAGCGCCGGTAAAAGCCCGCCATGCGGCTCATCTGATGCGGTTTGAGCAGATAGCGGCCCAGGCCACGTTCGAAGAAGGCTGCACCGTGGGTGTAGCTCATCCGATAGACGAAGAGCGCACCGGCCACATTACAGGCCCATGTACCGAGGAAGATCCAGATCGCCTCGAGATCTCCCGCTCCCGCGAGCAGCCCACCGAGGGCGACGAACGTGTCGGCCGGGATCGCCGGGATGAGATTTTCGAGGCCCGCCCCGACACTCAGAGAGATGTAGAGGGCCAGATTGGGAAGACGGTCCATCCACGCCACGAACTCCGTCACGCCGCCTCCTCCGCTACCGGGCCCCGGCCGGCGGTCTGCACCAGGCGCGGCGTGGCCGCCCCCGCGGGAGGAACGTCATGCGAATCCTCCACGGCCCGAGCCGGGAGACTACCCTTCGTCGATGAGGGCGACAGCGTGCACCGCGAGGCCTTCCCCCGCCCCGATCCAGCCCATGCGCTCGTTGGTCTTTCCCTTGATGGAGACGCGTTCGGTCGGAATCTGCATCGCTTCGGCCAGTCGCGCTCGCATCGCGTCGGAGTGAGGGCCGATTCTGGGGGTCTCGCACACCACCGTCACGTCGACATTGACGACACTCCGACCCGCGTCCCGGAGGACCTCGACCGCGGCCCTGAGCAACTCGATCGAGTCTGCATCCTTCCACATGTCATCACTGGGCGGGAAATGACTCCCCACATTCCCCAGGGCGGCCGCACCGAGGATCGCATCGATCACTGCGTGGGCGACCGCGTCTCCGTCGGAGTGCCCGGTGAGACCGGCATGATCAGGGATGAGGACGCCGCCCAGAATCAGTGGGCGATCGACGTCGAATCGGTGGGAGTCGTACCCCAACCCTACGCGAAACGGTGTGCTCAGGCCCAGCCTCTCAGCGCCAGGCAGACGTTGTGCCCCCCGAACCCGAACGAGTTCGTCAGTGCCAGGCCGACCTCACGCTCCATCATCCCGCCGTGGGCGTACTCGAGATCGCAGTCGGGATCTGCGGTCGAGAAGTTGATCGTCGGGGGGATCTTCCCGGTGCGGCACACCAAAAGGGACACGATCGCTTCGAGCGCCCCGGCTGCACCGAGGAGGTGCCCCGTCATGGACTTCGTCGAACCCACGACGATTTCGTACGCGCGCTCACCCAGAACCTGTTTGATCGCTTCCGTCTCGATGGCATCGGCCATCGTGGACGTGCCGTGCGCGTTCACGTAGTCGACGTCGCTGGCAGAGGCTTTCGCGTACTTCATCGCCATCCGCATGGCGTGCTGGGCTCCGTACCCGCTCGGAGGGGGCGCCGTGATGTGGAAGGCATCCGCGCTCAGGCCGTAACCCACGACCTCCCCCAGGATGGTCGCCCCTCGGGCCTCCGCGTGTTCGAGTGCCTCCAGGATGACCGCGCCGCCACCCTCGCCCATGACGAAGCCGTCTCGATCCGCCGAGAACGGACGGCTGGCGCCCGCGG
>CALHIO010000127.1 GCA_938030915.1 uncultured Gemmatimonadota bacterium | reverse complement strand
GCCGGACTGTCCGCTCGCGACGACGAGGCGCACGTCATGCTGGGCCTGCGCCGTATCCGTGTGTCGACCAGCGGGCTGGGTCGACCGCGTTCCGACGACAGGCCAGGCGGCGTCTCAGGGGTCGGGCTGCTGTATCGGGTGGGGCGCGGAGCGTTCAACCTGGAGCGCATCCGAGCCGATGCCGGAGTGCGCGATCGTGTGAGCACGCCCGGAGCGTTCGATGTCGTTCTGCGTTCCCGCGCGGCTGACCTGGGTATGCGGGGGAGCGCTCGGTACCTGCCGCCGCTTCCGCCCGAGGCTCCTCTGGTCATGCCCGGCGACGGGAGCCGATTCGTGACGGAGTATGCGGATCTTGCCTTGAACGTGCGTAGCCGGATGGAGTTGGGGGGCGACTGGACTCGCTTCGAGCCATGCGACGCCCGGTTCGGGGCCGGGTGTAACCCGTCCCTCGTTCCTCAGCTCAGCCCGGACCTGCAGTTCGGAGTTCAGGTGAGTGGCAAGATCCTGGACCGCGTCACGGTCGATGTCGACTTCGACCAGTCTCGCGAGTTCGACGCCGCCAATCGCATCAATTTCTTCTACGAAGGTCGCGAGGACGACGTGCTGCGGCGCCTGGAGGTTGGCGACGTGACGTTCCGACTGCCTCAGTCGCGCTTCCTCACGGAAGGTCTGCCTGCCGGCAACTTCGGGTTCCAGGCCGAGGGGCAGGTCGGGCCCGTGGACTTTCAGACCGTCTGGGCACAGCAGCGAGGAGACCTGAACTCGCGTCAGTTCCAGCTGGCGGGTTTCGGAGACCAGAGGGCGTTCGTGCAGGAAGATACGCTCGTGCTGGATGATGCCGACTACGTACGGGGTCAGTTCTTCTTCCTCGTGGATCCCCGACAGATCGACCGATATCCGCACGTCGACGCCCTCGAACTCGATCCGGCCTCCGCCCCGGCGACCGTCGCCCCGGGTGACCAGCTCATTCAGCTCTATCGATTCGAGGACGATCCCGTCTTCCAGCAGCAGGTCGAGGGCTTTATCCAGCTCGATGCCGTGGCGGATGACGGTGTGAACCCTCCCGTGCGTGAGTCGGGCTGGTTCCGAAACCTTCAGCAGGGGACCGACTTCTTCGTTCATCCCAGCGGTCTGTGGATCGCGTTGAGGCAGCCCCTCAGTCGGGAGGAGATGCTCGCGGTCACCTACATCACCGCGGCTGGCGACACCATCGGTGATTACAACCCCGAGATCCTCTACAACCGGGGAGGACGCCCCGAACTCCAGCTTCTCAAGGCATCCGGAGCGAACCACCAGCCGGGTCGACCAACCTGGGATCTGGAGATGCACCAGATCTACCGGGTCTCGGGGTCCACCGACGTCGAGCCGGGCTCCGTGTCCCTGTCCGTCTCCCTCGGTGAGCTGTCGGCGGGTCGCACGTTCAAGCGTCGGCTGTCCGGGGAAGACATCACCTTTCTTCGACTCTTCGGCCTCGACGAGGAGGCACCGGTCGATGCTCTCGATCCCGCATTCGTCTACTCGCCCGGCCTCGAGTTCTTTCAGGATCAGCCACCCGTTCAGGGCTCCTTCATCGTCTTTCCCACGCTTCGTCCGTTCGCCGAACCTCCACCGGTCCCGACGCTCGGTCTCACGGAAGGGGTCACGCGGACCATCCTCGGTGACGACGCCAACGACGCGATTTACGAAGAGGAGGACCCGTTCGAGCGAGACAATGCCGGGCGCTTCAGGCTCACGGTGTCATACAGGATCCGTTCAGAAGACGTGATTTCATCCTTCTCGCTCGGGGCATTCGGGATCCGGGACGGCAGTGAACGGATCTTCCTGGGCGATCGACCGCTGATCCGGGGTGCGGACTACGAGATCGATTACGACGTCGGCCAGGTTCAGCTCCTGGAACCGGATGTGCTTTTCGCCTCGTCACCCGACGCTACCATCCGCGCGACGTGGGAGCAGCGTTCGCTCTTCCAGGTCACGCCGACGCAGGTCTTCGGACTCCGCACCAGCAGCGCACTCGGAAGTCGAGGGGGGATCGACCTGCTGGGACTCTATCAGTCGGAGCGCACGGTCGTGACCCGGCCCATTCTCGGAACGGAGCCGGGTGCTGCGTTGCTGGGGGGGCTGAGCGGTCGATACGACACGCCGATCTCGTGGCTCGATCGATTCCTCGAGCGCGTGCCGGGGCTGAATTTCGCCGGCGCCTCGTCGTTCTCCGCCGATGGCGAAGTCGCGTTGTCCGTACCGAATCCGAATACGCTGGATCAGGCGTTCGTCGACGATTTCGATGGAACGGCACAGATCCCGGTGGGACTGACCGAGCAGAACTGGCAGCTCGCGAGTGCGCCGACCGCTCGGGATGGGGCCGAAGCGGTCCTGCCCGACGTGGTCGACGCGACGACAGCCGGGTCACTGGTGTGGCAGCATCGCTGGATCCTGCAGGCGCCGAACGGCGACAGCCTCGGTGTGCGCGAGGGCCTCTTCCCGCGGACCGACATCGACAACCAGATTCGGCTGGCGGGGTCCGAGGTCCGCGAGGCGGGGCTTCGCCTCAGTCTGGGGCAGGGTAGTGCCGTCGGACAGCCCGGGTGGCGCTCCGTCATGACCCCGCTCTCCACGAACGGGATCGATCTCACCAAGACCGATTACCTCGAGTTCTACGCGGCCGGTGACGGGCAGGTAAGTCTCATCATCGACCTCGGGGTCGTGAGCGAAGACGCCTTCTTCATCGGCCCGGGTGGTGCCACCGCGGGGACCCGGATCGACGGACGGCCCTGGGGGCTCGGTGAGCTCGATCAGGAAGCCGATCCACGTCGCGGCGAGATCTGGAGTGACCTGCGCGACCAGGTCGGGGTCTGGGCCGAGACGTGTGAAGCAGAGCGCGGGGTCATCTATCCGCTGGGAGATCCGCGAGCGGTCTGCACGCGCGGTAATGGCCGCCCCGACTCGGAAGACCTCGACGCAGACGGAAATCTCGACCTTGCAGAGCGTCACCTCCGCTACGTCGTCTCACTCGACGGGCCGTCTCCATACCTCGCGCGTTCGCGCTCGGAGACCGGGACCGACTTCCGGCTCTATCGGGTTCCCGTGCGCGGAGCCGGGGCCATCGAGGTCGGAGGAGCGATCTCGGACGCCGACCTGCGCGCCGTGCGTCACCTGCGCCTGACAGCGACGGGTGCCGAGGGCGACGTGGAGATCGCCCGGATGCGCCTCGTGGGCTCTCGCTGGATCAGACGTGCCGGGGAGGGGGTGCTCGACGGAATCGTAGGTGACACCCTGTCCGGGGTCGGCAGAGTGGAGGTCACCTCGGTATCGCAGGTCACCGAGGGCAGCGAGTACGTCTCGCCGCCCGGCGTCCTGGAGGAGCTGACCGACCCCACGCAGGCGTTCTCCGGACAGGGCATCGAATTCAACGAGAAGTCGCTCGGCATCACCTTTCAGGACGTGCCGGACGGCGGTCGCGCAGAGGTGTACTATCGCTTCCCGCAACGGCCCCGGGACTTCCTGTCCTACCGCGAGGCACGCCTCTGGGCGATCGCCCGGGCGGGAGATTTCGGCCCCACCCGCCCTCATCGATTCTTCGTCAAAGTCGGAAGCGACGCAGAGAATTTCTATCTGTATCGGACCCCGATGAGTCCTCCCGTCGGCGCGGGCCTGACGGCGGCGGACTGGTTGCCGGAGATCCGGATCGACTTCGGGGAATGGCTCGACCTGCGTCGGCGGGCGGAGGAGAAGCTCTCGACTGCACCCCCGGCACCGGGTGATCCTCCCGTCGAGGTCTGGTCCGCGGACTCGACGTACGCCGTCGTACTGGCGGATCGAGGGCGTGCGCCGAACCTGGCGGCGGTTCGCGAGATCTCCATCGGTGTCTGGAACGAGACCGGTCAGCCGACGTCGGGTGAGATCTGGGTCGACGAACTCCGACTGGGAGACGCGCTCAAGGATGCCGGGATCGCCAGTTCGGTCAACGTGTCCCTCGACGGTGCCGGCGTACTCCAGACGCGTCTCAACATGACGAATCGTGGAGCGTTCTTCAGGCAGCTGCGCGATTTGCCGACGTATCA
This sequence comes from uncultured Gemmatimonadota bacterium, assembly GCA_938030915.1. GTDB lineage: Bacteria > Gemmatimonadota > Gemmatimonadetes > Longimicrobiales > Gaopeijiaceae > UBA2589. The sequence goes on along the minus strand of CALHIO010000127.1, from coordinate 6,011 downwards.
GGACGACCGAACGCTCAACCTCTTCAGCTCCCTCGCAGTCGATCGATGGCTCCCCAGCAGTTGGGGCGTCGACATGCCGGTTACGTTCGAGCTGTCTCAGGCCAGTCAGGCGCCCGTCCTTCTGGCCAACTCGGACGTTCGCGCGGACGAGATTGGCAATCTTCGGGACACCGATGCTGGGCAGAGGCGTGTCGGCATCTCATTACGAAAACGGACGCAGAGCGCCAATCCTGTCGTGGGCTTCGTCATCGATGGACTCGATGCGCGTGCTTCATATGCCACGGCAGGTGGCTCGACCATCACAACGGAAAACGAGTCGAGCACCGTCGACGCCGGAGTCGGATGGACACGCAATCCGGAGGTCCGGGACGTCGGTCTCGTCCCGGGCCCTGTTCGCGGTGTCGTGCGGACGCTCCTGCCCGGCTTCCTGGAGGACAAGGTCGCGGATGCACGGCTGCGTCTGACGCCGGAGCGTGTCTCCCTTGGCACCTCGTACTTCCAGCAGGACAGCCGTGTCCTTCGGTACGAAACCATCGTTCGATCGGCATCCGACAAGGATGCGATCGCCACGCTGCGGCCGAGGGAGCTCCTGCAACTCGCGGCCGACGTCCGGCTGCGCCCACTCTCGCCGCTCACGGCCGACCTGAGGCTGCTCCAGATCCGTGACCTGCTCCCTCCCGAAGAAGCTGCTGCGGATGTCGAGGTTCAGCGGTTGATCCGGGACCAGCGCGCTCGGTGGCAGGGGCTGGACTTCGGTTGGGAGACGGCGCGGACGCTTCGCACGGACGTCGGCTACCGGCCGACGCTCTTTTCCTGGCTGCGGACCGATTTCGACTGGACGACCGTCTACCAGTCCGACCGGAATACGAATTTCGTGGATGAGGCGGTCGCGGGGGCGGACACCGCGCTGGCCCTCACCCGAAACGCCCGAGGACAACGGGATTGGGGCACCACCGTCTCTCTGAGCCCGTCGGCGCTGGCCACGACGTGGTTCGGAGTCCCGGTGGAGGACGAGGACGGAGACGTCGCCCAGCTGCGCTCGATCCTGAGTGCGGTCCGCCCGCTGACGGCTACCTATCGAGACGGGATCACCTCCCGCTTCAACCGTGATCCGGTCGATCCCCGGCTGGATTATCAGTTCGGCCTCGGTGGTCGGGATCGGTACCGCTTCGTCGACGCGGATACGGCGGCCTCGTTGACCGATCGCTCGAGCTGGCGGCTCTCCTCCGGCGTGGCTCTTCCCGGTGGCGCCGGAGTGCAGGTCGGGTACCTCTGGAGCGATTCGGAGACGCTCGACATTCGCAGTGACCGGGCCACGCGTCAGCAGACGTGGCCTGATGTGCAGGCAACCTTGCCGGCCATCCGACTTCCGTCGTTCACCGGAATCAGGACGATCAACCTTTCCTCGGGGATCGTCCGCACGGAACGCGAGATCACCTTCGGGGGGCGTGCGCTCCAGCGGCGCTTCGATTCCGACCTTCAGGTGCCGCTGGACGTATCGATCCAATGGTTGCGAACCCTGGTCACGACGTATCGAGGGGCGTGGCGGGACGGGCGTCGACCCGACGGGTGACACCGAGCGAGAGGAACGGAATCACCGCATCTCGCTGAGCACGCAGCTGCTGCCGGCGGGTGGCCTGGCCTCCCGCCTCGACCGCCCGATTTCGTTGTCGATCATCGGGACGTACCGCAGCGAGCGGAGTTGCCGTATCACGGTGGCCGGTGCGGAGTGTGTGCCCTTCGTGGACCAGGTTCTGCGGACCGCGAGTCTTCAGGCGGATACGAGCGTCCGGGGCTTCTCCTTCGGTCTCCAGGTCAGCTACGACGATCGCCAGTCGTTCGTCGGGCAGCAGACGGGGTCTACCCAGTTTCAGGTGGGGCTGTTCGGTCAGCTCGACTTCGGTACGGCGGACTTCTCCATGCGGTAGGTCGAACCGGAATGGACCGGGGTCACCCATGGCAGGAGTGGGTCCCCCGACCGTGCCGTCACGACGCGACCCATGGTGGCATGTTCCCGCCCCTCGTCGGCGGAGATCGTGGTGCATGTCATCCTCACGAGACGAGGTGCGATCCCTGACCCGGGGTGCCTTCGTGCTGCTCGCGCTGAGCGTTCTGCGGTACGGCGGCGACGCCGTGAACCGTGTCTCGACTGCGGCTTCGTACGAGTCCACGTCTGATGCGGAGACCGTACTGGATACCTTGGGGAAGCGAACCCTGGCGGCGGTTGAGGACGATGAGCGCCGACGTCGCCCGATGGGGGCCGGGGAAACCCTCGATCCAAACCGTGCGGACGCCATCGAGCTCGATCGTCTCCCCGGTGTGGGACCGTCGACCGCGGGCGCGATCGTAGCGGCCCGGGACGCGGGGATGGTCTTCCGTCGTGCGACCGACATGCGCGACATTCGAGGGATCGGGCCCTCCACGCTCGAGCGGATGGAGCCTCATCTGGATTTTGCTCGAGCCCCTCGGACGCGTTCTGGTACGGCGAGTCTGGGGGGGGCGTCGGAAGGCCGGAACCACGCCCTCCCGGGGGGCACGCCGGTCGACGTGAATTCGGCAGACCTGGAACGCCTCCAGTCTCTGCCAGGCATCGGTCCGGCACTCGCATCCCGTATTGTTGCGGAGCGACAGCAAGGTGCCTTCGCGACCCTCGACGATCTTACGCGCGTGCGGGGTATCGGGGCGACCACGGTCAGCCGTCTCGAGGGCCTTGCCGTCGCTCGTCGGACGCCCTGATGCACCTCGCCTCGAGCCACGCCTCACGATCGCGAGAGGAAACTTGTACGTGGGCACGTTGCGCTCGTATTCTTCGACCGGGACGCGGCGGCTCGCCGCGTGGTCTTCTTACCAGGCGGGATTGCGGCTGATGGCAGCAAAGGTGGCGCAGGAGATCCGACTCGGTGACCTCTTCGTCAAGGAAGGGCTCATCACGGAGCAACAGCTCCAGGAAGGGCTGGCCGAGGCGAAGACCACGGGCACCCGGATCGGATATGCCCTGGTCCACCTCGGCTTCGTCGCGGAAGAAGAGCTCACCCGGATGCTGGCCAAGCAGTACCGGGTTCCCGCGGTTGACCTGGCAAAAGTGTCGGTCGACGCGAAGATCCTGAAGCTGATTCCGGCGAACGTCGCCCGGAAGCATCTGGTCCTCCCGCTTCGCCGGGTCGGTCGGATGCTCACGGTTGCGATGACGAATCCGACCGACTTCTCCGCGATCGACGATCTGAAGTTCATCTCCAAGTTGGAGATCGAGCCCGTCATCGTGGGTGAGTACACCCTCCGCAAACATCTCGAGAGCTACTACGGTGGCTCGGAAGAAGAAGAGATGAGCAGCATGCTGGTAGGGTGGGAGGACTTCGACGACGTCGAGGTCATCGAGGAAGATGAAGACGACGACTATTCGGCGCTCGCCGCGGAAGTCGACTCCGCGCCCGTCGTGAAGTTCATCAACGGCCTCCTGACGGATGCGGTCCAGAAAGGCGTCTCCGATATCCACATCGAGCCGTACGAGAAGGAGATCCGGGTCCGATACCGCATCGACGGCGCGCTTCAGGAGGTCATGAAGCCGCCAATGAAGATGAAGGCTGCGCTCACGTCGCGCATCAAGATCCTCGCGGATCTCAACATCGCCGAGCGTCGTGTGCCGCAGGACGGACGTATCAAGCTCAAGATGAAGAACAAGGTCGTCGATTTTCGCGTGTCGACGCTCCCGGTCATCTTCGGTGAGAAGATCGTGCTCCGTATCCTCGACAAGGGGAACCTGACCTTCGATCTGACGAAGTTCGGCTTCGAGCCGAAGGCCGAGAAGGACTTCATGTGGTCCATTTCGCGGCCGTACGGCATGGTCCTTGTGACCGGCCCGACGGGCTCCGGAAAGACGACGACGCTCTACTCGGCCCTGTCACAGATCAATACGATCGACACGAACATCATGACGGCCGAGGATCCGGTCGAGTACAACATCCACGGCATCAACCAGGTCCTGGTCCGGCCCGAAATCGGGATGGACTTCCCGGCTGCACTCAAGGCGTTTCTCCGGCAGGATCCAAACATCATCATGGTCGGTGAGATTCGTGACATCTCCACCGGCGGAATCGCCATCAAGGCGGCACTCACGGGTCACCTCGTCCTTTCGACGCTGCACACCAACGACTGCCCCGGGACCATCACCCGAATGCTCGACATGGGTCTGGAGCCGTTCAACGTGGCATCTGCGTTGAACCTCATTTCGGCGCAGCGTCTCGCGCGACGGATCTGCACGAACTGCAAGGTCGAGGCATCGTACCAGGAGGAATACCTCAAGTCGGCGAAGATCGACCTCGACTGGGTCGCGAAGACCACCCTCTACAAGGGGGAAGGCTGCGATCAGTGCGGCAACCTCGGCTACAAGGGCCGTTGTGGCTTCTACGAGGTCATGATCATGTCGACACCGCTTCGGAAGGCCATCATGAACGAGATGGGAACCGACGAGCTGCGGGATCTGGCTCGATCGGAGGGCATGCTCACGCTGCGCGAGGACGGGCTGAAGAAAGTCGAGAGAGGCGTGACGACCCTCGAAGAAGTGATCAAGGAGACTACGGTCGCCGATTAGGGCGCCGAGCCAACCCCACGAAGGGACGTACATGACGCAGCCGGCCGCCCCGGCAGGACAGGCCCCGCCACAGGAGCTGAACCTTCGGATTCTCCTGCAGGAGATGATTCAGCGAGGTGCCTCCGATCTCCACATCACCGTCGGAAACCCGGCCAAGCTCCGGATCGACGGTGATCTTGCGGATTCTCATACGAAACAGGTTCTGGCCCCGAAGGACACACTTTCGTTGGCGTATTCGATCCTTACGGACAACCAGAAGAAGCGCTTCGAGACGGAAGACGAACTGGACTTTTCGTTCGGTGTTCAAAACCTCTCGCGCTTCCGTGGCAACGTGTACAAGCAGCGCGGCTGTGTCGCGATGGCGATCCGGCAGATTCCGTATGAGATCGTCTCCATCGAGAAGCTCGGACTCCCGCCGATCGCCAACCAGCTCGCGGACAAGCCCCGCGGCCTGGTGCTGGTCACGGGACCGACGGGGTCGGGCAAGTCGACGACGCTGGCAGCCATGATCGACAAGGTGAATCGGGAACGTCGTGGTCATATCATCACGATCGAGGATCCGATCGAGTTCATTCACCGCCATCAGGGGTGCATGATCAACCAGCGCGAAGTCGGGGCGGATACGCACAGTTTCCGACACGCGCTCAAGTACGCCCTGCGACAGGATCCGGACGTGATCCTGGTCGGTGAGATGCGAGACCTCGAGACGATTTCGGCGGCGCTCACGATCGCTGAGACCGGTCACCTGGTCTTTGCCACGCTGCACACGAATTCGGCTGCGGAGTCCATCAACCGCATCATCGACGCGTTCCCGGCCCATCAACAGGGTCAGGTACGGACGCAGCTCGCCTTCGTGCTCGAGGGCGTGATCACGCAGACGCTTCTGCCCAAGGCGAAATCGAAGGGGCGTGTGGTCGCCGCCGAGGTGATGATCTGCACGCCAGCGATCCGGGCTGTCATTCGAGACGAGAAGATCCACCAGATCTACTCGCTCATGCAGGCCGGTAAGAAGCACGGAATGCAGACGATGAACGACGCTCTTCAGATGCTCTACATGAAGGGCGAGATCACCCTCGAGGAAGCCCTCAAACGCTCTGGCGATCCCAACGAGCTCCTGCGAGCCGTCGGGGAGCCGCTGCCCGGCGAGTAACCCGAACGAGACAAGAGTAAGGACGTCCTATGCCAGTCTTTTCGTACAGTGCACGGCCCGCCTCCGGCGGGGAGATGCAGACCGGTGAGCTCGACCTTCCGAGCAAGGACGAGGTCCTCGCCCATCTGCATCGGCAAAAGCTGATTCCGGTCTCGGTTCGTGAGAAGCCGAAGACCTCGTTTTCCTTCGGGACCGGGGTGACCACGCGCGATATCGTCATCTTCACGCGTCAGTTTGCGACCATGATCAACTCGGGTCTGCCGCTCGTGCAGA
>CALHIO010000126.1 GCA_938030915.1 uncultured Gemmatimonadota bacterium | reverse complement strand
CGCGGTCCACTCCCAGACGCCGCCGAACATCCCGGCGAGCGCACCGGCGGCGGGAAGGGCGGGGCGTAACCATCGGCTCTCCACGAAGTTTGCCGGGGCGTCGGCGCGGGCGGAGGCGATCTCCCATTCTTGTTCGCTTGGCAGACGGGCACCGGACCACGCAGCGAACGCGGACGCTTCGAACCAGCTGACGTTGCTGACGGGCGCGGCCGGGTCGATCGGATGCCGGCCGTGAAGGCCGAACGTGGTCCAGCCGGTGGTGTCGCTGGCCCAGTAGAGCGGAGCCTGCCAGCCGTTCTCGGTCACGGCGCTCCAACCCGCCGAGTGCCAGAGTTCCGGCCTCGTATAGCCACCATCGTCGATGAACGCCGCCCACTCGCCGCAAGTGACCGGGCCCGATCGCAGTCCAAACGGGCGGACGTACGCGGTGTGCCGCGGGCACTCGTTGTCGAAACAGTACCCGGGGCCGTCGTGTCCGACCTCCAGCATTCCGCCGTCGAATGCCAACCAGCTTGGAGCGATCGGTACCGAGGCGAGCCGGGGCGCGTCGGAGTACTGCGGCTCGAGCGGATTGACAGAGAACACGTGCTGGATGTCGGTGAGCAGCAGCTCCTGGTGCTGTTGTTCGTGGTGAATGCCGACCTCGATCAGCGAGGAGATCGCTGGGAGATCGGACTCGTCACAGGACTCAAGGACGTGAGCGATCCGCCGCGTCACCGCATCACGATAGGCCTTCGTCTCGTCGAGCGTCGGCCGCGAAAGAAGGCCGCGGTCCGGCCGCGAATACTGCTCGCCCACGCCGTTGTAGTACGAATTGAAGAGCACGCGGAACGACGCGTGGTGTGGCGCAAATCCGGGTTCGAACGGCTCGAGCACGAAGGTCTCGAAGAACCAGGTCGTGTGCGCTGCATGCCATTTCGTCGGACTCACGTCGGGCATCGACTGCACGACGGTGTCTTCTGGCGTGAGGGGCGCGATCAGCACATTGGTGGCCCCTCGGACCTCAAGAAAGTGTGACCGGACGGCTGCGCGCTTGCTCATCGCTCGACGCTGACTCCTCGCCAGAAGGCGATGCGGCCTCGGATCGACTCCGCGGCGGACTTGGGTTCTGGATAGTACCACGCGGCGTCCTTGTTCACCTCGCCGTCGACGACGACATCGTAGTAGTGCGCCGTCCCTTTCCAGAAGCAGCCGGTGGTCTTTGTGCTCGGCGCGAGCAGGTTCGAGTCGACGTCTCCCGGGGCGAAATAAACGTTGCCCTCGACGAGTTCGATATCGTCGCCCTCCGCGATCGTCGTTTCATTCCAGGTTGCCTTTGCCACACGCGCTCCAGGTTGATTCGGGATGTGTAGTCACCCCGCGTAGAAGATGCCGCAGCGAGGCCGCGGATTGACGCCTTGCAATCTCCGAGAGGAATGGGCAACCTCCGGCCGCCTAAAAGGGCTACGGATTCACAGCGTCCATCCAGGTTTCATGCACATAGCGATTGTCGGAGCGACTGGCGCGGTAGGACGCGAAATGATGCGGGAGATCGAGGGCTCCACGCTCCCCTGTGATCAGGTTTCGCTGCTTGCGAGCAGCCGCTCGGCGGGGAAGACCCTGCCGTTCGCCGGCACATCACTCGAAGTGGCGGAGCTCACCCACGACTCGTTCCAAGGTGTCGACCTCGCGCTCTTCGCCGCTGGGGGTTCGCGATCGAAGGAGTTCGCGCCCTCTGCCGTCAAGGCCGGCTGCGTCGTCGTCGACAACTCGAGCGCCTGGCGAATGGACGAAACGTGTCCCCTCGTCGTGCCCGAGGTGAACGCCCAGGACCTGGACTGGCACGGGGGGATCATCGCGAACCCGAATTGCAGCACCATTCAGATGGTGTTGCCGCTGCGGGCACTCCAGAACGCGGTGGGTCTCGAGCGCGTGATCGTTTCGACGTACCAATCCGCGGCAGGTGCTGGCCAAGCGGGAATCACCGAGCTTCTTGAGTCGACCCGCGCTGCACTGGCGGGCGAGCCGCTGACCTGCGAGACCTTCTCGCGGCCGCTGGCGTTCGACGCGATCCCGCAGATCGGCGATTTCACGGACACCGGGTACACGACGGAAGAGCGAAAAATGCTCTACGAGACTCGGAAGATCCTGGGACTTCCGAATCTGGCTGCGTCGGCGACCTGTGTTCGTGTCCCCGTCGTCCGGGGCCATCTCGAAGCCGTGACGGTCGATCTGAAGGCGCCCCTTTCCGTGGCCGACGCGCGGGCAGCAATGGCGTCTATCCCCGGACTCGTGCTAGTGGACGAGCCGGCCGAACTTCGGTTCCCTGTCGCGCGCGATTGCGTTGGCAGTCCCGAAACTTTTGTTGGTCGAATCCGGGAAGACGAATGTCTCCCGGCGACATTGCACTTCTGGGTTGTGAGCGACAACCTGCTCAAGGGTGCCGCGACCAACGCGGTGCAGATTGCCGAAGCGTTGCATGACAAGAATCTTCTACGCGTGCCTTAGCGCCGCGCTCTTCATCCCCGCCTCGGCTTCGGCCCAGACGGTCGACTCCGCGTCTCTCACCGGGCTGAGCACGCTCGAGATGCCGGCAGCCGTGGACGCGACGGTGGT
>CALHIO010000125.1 GCA_938030915.1 uncultured Gemmatimonadota bacterium | reverse complement strand
GTTCGCCGCCCGACCGGAGCAAGTCCGTTCGACTTGTTCTGGTCGTGCGGACGCTGGACGCGCTCGGGGGGGTTCGACAGGTTGCCCTCATGGCCACTGACACCTCGTCCGACCACGAATGGGCGACCATCTGGACTGGCGGGCGACGAAAGCTCGGTCGCGACGCTGTTCTGGGTCCGTGGGTCAGGAAGGTCGGGACGATCAGGGTTCCGGTGAGGCGCGAAGATCCCTTTCCGTATCTCGCGCGCACGATCTGTTATCAGCAGCTCGCGGGGAGGGCGGCCGCCACGATCCACGGTCGATTCGTGGACGCGCTCAAGGGTGAAGTCACGCCCGCGAAGGTGCTGCGGGTTCGTGAGACGACTCTGCGGAGGTCGGGGCTGTCGAGGGCCAAGCTTGCGGCGATTCGCGACCTCGCATCGAAGATCCGATCCGGAGAGGTCGAGGTTCATGACATCCATGAACAGTCGGATGACGAGGTCGTCCGTCGTCTCGTTCAGGTGCGAGGGATCGGGGTCTGGACCGCACAGATGTATCTCATGTTTCGCATGTACCGGCCCGACATCTGGCCGACGGGTGACCTGGGGGTTCGCAACGGGTTTGCGAAGGCACATGGACTGGAGGTGCCCCCGACGGCGAGGGAGCTCGAGTCACTCGGGGACGACTACCGACCGTGGCGGAGTGCCGCGGCCTTCTACTGCTGGCGAATCCTGGAAACGGAGCTCACATGAGCCGTAGCACGACACCGCTCGACGACCGTCTGTACTCGTATTTCCTGGAGGTGTCGATTCGAGACGACGACGTCCACCGGCGGCTTCGCGAAGAGACGAGCGAGCTCGAGAACGCCCAGATGCAGATCAGCGCGGAACAGGGACAGTTCATGACGCTCCTGGTCGCGGCGACGAATGCCAGACTCGCGCTCGAGATCGGTACCTTCACCGGGTACAGTGCGTTGTGCATCGCCGAGGGACTTCGCGATGACGGCAGGCTGATCGCATGTGATATCGACGAGGAATGGCCGTCGTTCGGTCGGCGTTATTGGGCCGAGGCTGGGGTCGGTCACAAGATCGAGTTCCGGGCCGGTCCCGCAGCCGACACGATGACGCAGCTGATCGACGAGGGGATGGAGGGGGACTTCGACTTCGTCTTCATCGACGCGGACAAGCGCGGCCTCGAGGAGTACTACGAAAAGGCGCTGAGGCTTGTTCGTGTGGGTGGTATCATCGCGGTCGACAACACGCTCTGGAGCGGTCAGGTGGCCGACCCCGACGTCTCCGACGAGGACACGAACGCGATCCGTGGATTCAACGCGACCGTGATCGATGATCTTCGTGTCCAGATCAGTCTCGTGCCGATCGGGGACGGACTGACGCTCCTGCGGAGACTGAGGTAGATACGACGACGGCCCGCTCTCCTGTCGGAGAGCGGGCCGTCGATCTGGCCACTTCGGGTGGCGGGTCCTACACCCGGTTGAACGCCGAGACCTGATACGCGAGTTCGTTGCCGCTCGCGTACGACCACTGCGCGTTCCGGAACGTCCGGTACGACTCGAAGACCCGGCGGAACGTCGCGTCCGCGGCCGCCTGTTCCTCAAGGTACGCGTTCGACTCGCGCCACGCGGCGTCCATGATGTCCTGCGGGTACTCGCGTACGATGACGCCGTGGTCGTTGACCAGACGCTGGAGCGCCAGCGGATTGGCGTTGTCGTACGAAGCCAGACGGTCCGCGAACGTCTCACCGCACACCGCTTGCAGGATCTCCTGATAGGCGGGCGGCAGCTCGTTGTACGCGTCCATGCTGATGAGGAGGCCCATGGTGACGCCGGGCTCCCACCAGCCAGGGTAGTAGTAGTTCTTCGCGACCTGATAGAAGCCGAGCTTCTCGTCGTCGTACGGACCGACCCATTCGGTCGCGTCGATCGCGCCGCGCTCGAGCGCCGGGTAGATCTCCGGAGCTCCGAGGTTCTGCACCGTGACGCCAAGCCGGGACATGATCTCACCGCCGATGCCCGGGATCCGGAAGCGGAGACCCGCCATATCGGATAGCCCACCGACCGGCTCGCGGAACCAGCCACCCATCTGTCCGCCCGTCGAGTTGCACGGGAAGGAGATGACGCCGAAGTCGGCGTAGATCGAGTTGAGCAGTTCCAGGCCACCGCCGTGCATCATCCACGCGTACTGCTGACGCGTGCTGAGGCCGAAGGGGATCGCCGTATCGAAGGCGAGTGCGGGATTCTTTCCGATGTAGTAGTAGCCGGGCGAGACGCCGCACTGCACCGTGCCCTGCATCACGGCATCCATCACCTGGAGCGCCGGGACGATTTCGTTGGCCTGGTACACACGCATCGTGAAGTTGCCGCCCGTGAGCTCCTCCACGCGACGCGCCACGCGGACACCGGCGCCGTGAAGCAGGTCGAGGCTCTCCGGAAAACTCGTCGCGAGACGCCAGCTGACGCGTGGCCCACTGATCCCGGCTCCACCGGCCGCCTGGGTGCTTTCGCCTTCCCCGCCGCCTCCACACGCGCTGAGAGCCGCGACACCCGCAGCTCCCGTGCCGGCCTTCTTGATGAAGTCCCGTCTCTTGATGGTCATGTCTACCCTGTGTCTGTCGTTCGGTCGACTGATCTGACTGCGTCCGCCTGACGGCTCCGACGCATGAGGGCGAATGAAGTAACCCCCCTCCTGGCCTCGGGCAATCACTGTCTGGCGCCGACTCCGCCGGGGCCGGATAATTGCCCAACTCGTGCCCTTCTTCGACCGCCGTCCCGAGGCTCCGATGTGTTACCCGGCCCCGTTCTCCGCACGTCCCCTTTTCTTCCTCGCGTTGACCCTGCTCACGGTTGCCGTGGCTGCAGGGCCGGTGCTCGGTCAGGCCCAGGAGACCGCACGCTCGGATGGCGGGATGGTCTCGTCTCAGCAGTGGATTGCCAGTCAGGCTGGCGCCGACGTGCTCGCCGCCGGAGGTAATGCGGTGGACGCAGCGATCGCGACCGGATTCGCGCTCGCGGTCACGCATCCGACCGCAGGCAACATCGGGGGCGGTGGCTTCATGGTGATCCGTTTCCCGAATGGTCAATCGACGACGATCGATTTCCGCGAGAAGGCGCCCCTGGCTTCGCATCCGGAGATGTGGCTCGACGAGAACGGTGAGTACTCCTTTCAGGTGCACCACCTGAGCCACCTTGCCGTAGGCGTCCCGGGTACCGTTGCAGGGTTCGACAAGGCCCACCGCCTGTATGGGGTGGCCCCGTGGGCCGATCTGGTCGAACCGTCCGTGGACCTGGCGAATGACGGCTTCGAGCTGAGTGAGGCTCTGGCGGGCTCCATCGCGAGATTCGCCTCCGGTCGGGGGGCCCAGTATCAGGCATCCGTCGCCGCGTTCACCAACAACGGGTCGCCCTACTCGGCGGGGGAAACGTGGCGACAGCCGGACCTGGGACGCACCCTCGAGCGCATCCGCGATGATCGTTCCGACGGCTTCTACCGAGGCACGACAGCGAGACTGATCGCCGCCGAGATGCGGCGGGGCGGGGGATTGATCACGGAAGAGGATCTGGACCAGTACGAAGCGCGTGAACGCACACCCATCAAGGGTACATACCGGGGATACGACGTGATCTCCATGCCGCCACCCAGTTCTGGCGGTGTCGCGATCGTGACAGCGCTGAACATCCTCGAGGAGTACGACCTCACGTCGATGGGTCACAACAGTGCCCAGTACCTGCACCACGTCGCGGAGGCGATGCGCAGGGCGTTCCGCGATCGCGCGATGTACCTGGCCGATGCGGATTTCAGGGATGTCCCCATCCAGCGTCTGACTGGCAAAGACTACGCCGCGTGGCTTCGTCGTGACCTGGATCCGGAGCGCGCGTCGATCTCGCACCCGTCGGATGTGGATCAGCCGTACGAGTCACCGGAAACGACGCACTACTCCGTCGTTGACGCGGATGGCATGGCCGTGTCCGTGACGTACACGCTCGAGTCCGGCTACGGATCCGGGATCGTCGTGCCGGGCGGTGGCTTCCTGCTGAACAACGAAATGGGGGACTTCAATGCGGCCCCCGGGCTGACGAATGCGAGTGGCCTGATCGGCACCGAGCCGAACCTCGCTCGGCCGCAGCAACGCATGCTCTCGTCGATGTCCCCCAGCATCCTCGCGCACGACGGCGATCTCGTCGCCGTCATCGGGTCGCCCGGTGGCCGGACGATCATCAATACGACGTTGCAGCTCATTCTCAACATGGTCGACTTCGACATGGACATCGAGGAAGCCGTCGCTGCCCCGCGTATGCATCACCAGTGGCTGCCCGACCGAATCCGACTCGAAGCCGACGCGGTGTCTCCGGACGTGGTTCTGGCGCTCGAGCAGCTCGGTCACGCCGTGCAGGTGGGGGGGCGGCAGGGTTCGGCCAACGCGATTGGCGTGAGCGCTCGGACAGGCGTTCGGATCGGGGTCGGGGATCCTCGAAGTGCCGACGCCGGAGCGGCGGGGAGCTCCGGACCGGGTGGTCGGTAGGCAGGACTTCCCGAACTCGATAGGATGAACGGCGTCGTCACTGACGTGTAAGGAAGAACGCAGGAAGATTCGAGCCTGCCTTCAGAGGCAGTAGAGGGAGCAGATCGCAATGCGAGGACGTCTCGCCATTACCACGCTGTGCGCAGCAGCGTTCGCCACCGCGGTGACGGCGTTGCCGGCGGTGGCCCAGTCGTCCGGGCCGTCTCACGCCGGGTACGACCCGAACGCGACCGTGGGGGGGCACTACCACGAGGGTGAACTCGGCGACAAACTGATGATCCTCGAGAGTGCGCTGAAGTGTAACTGCGGCTGCGGTCTCGACGTCCACTCGTGTCAGTTCCAGATGCAATGTGGGACGTCACCGGTCTGGTCAGCTCGAATTCGCCAGTCGCTCGAGGCCGGTCAATCGGTCGACGTGATCCAGGCCGGGTTCGTGGGCGAGTACGGGACCGAGGTCCTGATGCTTCCGCCGGCCGAAGGATTCAATCTCCTCGGCTATTTCCTTCCGGCGGCCGCGATCCTCTCGGCAGGCATGCTGGTCGGGATGTTGGCTCGGGGCCGTGCGACGCACGAGGCGCTGGCGCCCGTCGAGCAGCTCTCGGCGGACGAAGAGGCAAAGCTTCGTGCCGCCATGCTTTCCCTGGACGAGTCCGAGAGCCCGGACTGGTAGGAGCACATCCTTCATCTAAGAGCCGCATCACTTTGCCAGAAAGATGACTAGACAAATATTGACACATAAGATAAAATCCGGCTCACGGAAACCGAACGAGTCGCTTTGGCGGCTCTCGAGATAGGAGACCTCGTGTACACGACTGCAACGAAGACAACAGCTGAACTCGACGCCGAGCTGAACCAGATGATCATCGATGGGAAGGCACTCGATGCCTTCGAAAGGTTCTATGCCGAAGGCTGCATCATGATTGATCAGGGCTTCGAGCCGTGGGTCGGCAAAGAGCTCAATCGGGAGCGTGAGGAGGACTTCTTCAGCAAGATCACCGAGTTCCGCGCCGGTGAACTCAGGGAGACCGCAGTCCGCGGCGACACGTCCTTCTCCGTCTGGCACTGGGATTACTCGCACGCCGAGTGGGGCGATGTGAAGTACGATCAGGTCGCCGTCCGCACATGGGTCGACGGCTTCATCGTCGAGGAGCGGTTCTACCGGGGCTGACTGGCGTCGGACGCCTGGAGCGAAGAGCACGCAGGCCGCGGCGGGACAAGATCCGGCCGCGGCCCTCGTGCTTGGTTCGTCAGGCGGAACGGACCGAGCCCAGCCCTCCATCGACGCCGAATGTCTGGCCCGTGATCCACGATGCCTCCGGGGACAGGAGCCATGCGATCGCTCCGGCGACGTCCTCGGGTTGACCGATCCGACGCAGGGCATGCATCGCCTCGGACGCCGAGCGTGCGGCTTCGGAGTTTGTGATCCGCTCGGTGAGGGGTGTCTCCACAAGGCCGGGAGACACCGCGTTTACGCGGACCCCGGACTTTCCGTACGTCGCCGCGGCGGAACGCACCATCGCCTCGATGCCGCCTTTCGCGGCGGCGATCGCCTCGTGATTCGGGAGGCCGATCGAGGCGGCGGCGGTAGACACGAAGACCAGGCTACCCCCACCGGCCTTCATCATGGGTCGCGCCGCAGCCCGGAGTATCGAGAAGGAACTGGTCAGGTTGGTCGCCAGCGTGTGCGCCCACTCCTCATGCTTCGTGAGATGAGCCGGCTTAAGCAACACGCTTCCGACGCAGTTCGCGATTCCGTCGATCCGGCCATGACGCTCCTCGACCGCTGAGATGACGCCAGCGACCGAATCGGGGTCCAGCACGTCGGCCACCATGGCGTCGGCGCGGAGGTCGTCTGCCAGCTGAGAGAGACGGTCCGGGTCGCGCCCGGATAGAACAACATGGTGCCCATCTTCGGCGAGGCGACGGGCGAGTGCAGAGCCGACCCCTCCGTACGCGCCGAAGATCA
Organism: uncultured Gemmatimonadota bacterium; assembly: GCA_938030915.1. Taxonomy (GTDB): domain Bacteria; phylum Gemmatimonadota; class Gemmatimonadetes; order Longimicrobiales; family Gaopeijiaceae; genus UBA2589. The sequence goes on along the minus strand of CALHIO010000125.1, from coordinate 3,107 downwards.
CGGATGTCTGATTGACCTTCATCGTGTCACCACCGCGGCGCCCTCGATCACACGGTCCGCTGTCGTGCGTCCCGCGCGCAGCGCCCCCTGAATCGACCCGAAATCCGTGTAGTCGCCCGTCACCCAGACACCGTCCGGCGTCGTTCGGGCAGGGAGATCTTCCGCGAAGCCTGCATCGTGACGGGGCAAGGCATTCGGGATGGAGTAGGTCCGTATGTGGTCCCACTGATCCACTTGCGATCCGAACCAGCGGCCCATCTGCACCCGTGCGTCCCCGATAAAGACCTCGGTATCCAGGGCGGCCTCATCCACGCCAGAGACAGCGATGAGGTGGCGGCCTTTTGGCGCGTAGTGGGGGGAGACCAAGCTCATCACCGCCATGTGGTTGGCCGGTCCGGACCCTTCACCATCGAGGATCAGAAGAGCCTGTTCGACGGGTGCCGTGGGTGCGCTGAAGTACGATGTGACCGTGCCCTTGAACGCAGGCTCTTCCACATGACCCAGGGTCGCGGCAGAGGCAGCGTCGGTCGCGAGCACGATCTCGTCGGCCTCGATGATCGATCCGTCATCCAGGATCACCCTGCCGGGGGCCGTGGCACGCACGGAGGTGTTCAGCCGAATGCGACCCTCGAGGGGTGCGGCCAGCAACTCGGGCAGTCGCTGCATGCCCTTCGCCGGGACGGCAGCGTCCCCCGCGGCAAAGCACCGAAAATAGTACCGGAAGAGGCTCGAACTCGTCTGGAGCGACCGCTCCAGAAACACCCCTCCCAAAAACGGTCGGAAGAACTGCTCGATGAACGCTTCGGAGAAGCCCTCGGCCCGCAACTCCTCGAGCGTCGAACGCTCGACGCCCTCGAACGCGGTTTCGGGGGAGCGGCTGAGGAGGCGGCGGCGGAGTTTGGCGACTCGGAGTTTGTCCTCGAGCGTTCCCACCCGGGCGCGGGCGGACGCGAGGAGCGCGGACGGAGCCCTGAACGGATCGGACAGCTGTTCCAACCCTCGCCCGGACCAGACCATGCTGCCCGGAGCGAACGCTCGCAGGTCGAGCTGATCGAGATCCACATGAGCGCGGAGTTCCTCGTACGCGGTCAGCATCACCTGGAAGCCTCGGTCCAGGCGGTAACCGTCGATGTCATCCGTTCGAATCCGTCCGCCGACGGCGTCTGCCGCCTCGATCACCGAGACGTCGACGCCCTGGTCGAGGAGGCGGCGAGCGCATGCGAGTCCGGCCAAGCCCGCGCCGATGACGACGACCCGACGACGACTCTCATCCCCGTACTCACTCATTGTTCATTCTCCGTTCATGTTGTGACGCGAATCTTAACCAGGGATTGCGGATTGTCCAGCTAGCTGTTTAAGTAACGTTCAATAAATTGAACTCGCCACGATCATAAGGAGGATTCCGTGTCTAGCTTCGCCGTCGCGTTGCAGCTCATCATCGCTCTGGGAGTCGTGAACGTCTGGGTCATCCGGCGAGATCGGGCGACGGGGTATCGGCCCGACGGCGCGGAGAACATCGCTGAGGAATTCTCCCGCTACGGTTTTTCGGATTCGTTCCGCAGGATGATCGGCGCGACCAAGCTTCTGCTCGCCGGCCTGCTCGTGGTGGGCGTCGTGTACTCCCAGGTCGCCGTCGCGGCCGCGGCGGGGATGGTACTCCTGATGACGGGTGCGGTTGCCGCCCATATCAAGGTTCGGGATCCGCTCGTGAAATCAGTTCCGGCTCTGCTCATGCTCGCGATGTCCGCTACCGTGGTTCTCGTGCGGATCTGAGTTGATGGCAGCGCTGTACATTCACCTCATCGCGACCGTCTTCATGGCGGGTCTGATCGTCTTCGTTCAGGTCGTGCACTACCCCCTGATGGCGAAGGTCGGAGATCGCGCGTGGGTCGGGTACGAACAGGCGCACACCGTCCGGACTGGCTGGGTGGTGATTCCGCCCATGCTCGCGGAACTCTCATCCGCCGTCTGGATTTTCGCCGCGGCCGCGGGCGACCAGGCTCAGGGCATGGCGCTGTCCGGCCTCATCCTGCTCGCGTTCATCTGGACGTCGACCGCGGTCTTTCAGGCTCCGGCGCATGGGCGCCTCGTCCAGGGGTTCGACGACGAAGTTCACCGCTGGCTCGTCCGGTCGAACTGGATTCGGACGGCGGCGTGGTTGGGCCGGGTGCCGATCGCGGTGGCGATGATCGCGACGGCGTGAGTGCTGGACCGGTCACGACGTGAACGAAGAACGCGTATGCGCCCGGTGCGGACGACGGATGGAGGAGCGTCGTCGGTGGAGGACGCGGGGCCTCGAGGTGCGGTACTGCAGTGCGAAGTGCCGAACGCTTCGCATGTCGGGGATCGATCGCACGCTCGAGGCTGAGATCCTTCGTCTCCTCGGCGCAGCCGCGGCGGGGTCGAGTATTTGCCCATCCGAGGCTGCCCGATCGGCTCGTCCCGAGGGGTGGCGGCCCTTGATGGAGGCGACTCGGAGTGCCGCTCGTCGGTTGGCTGCCCGCGACCTCGTGGAGTGGACGCAGCGGGGACGTCTCGTCGATCCCTCGACCGCGCGGGGCCCGGTACGGATCCGCCGCGGCAAGGGATGGGACGAGTGGCGCCCGGAGCCCACTTCGTGACGCCCGATCACGTGCTCGTGCTGGGCGACCAGCTTACGGATCAGGTGGGTCCTCTCTCCAGGGCGGAGCCCGGACGCACCACCGTGCTCATGATCGAATCACGTGCGATTGCGGGAGAACGGTCGCACCACAAGAAGAAGCTTGGTCTGGTTTTCTCGGCCATGCGCCACTTTGCGGCGTCCCTGCGTTCGAGAGGGTTCGACGTCGTCTATCTTCAGTCCAGTGACTTCGCGTCGGGTGTCGTCGAGTTTCTGAGCCGGCATCCGGGCGCATCCATCGACCTGATGTCCCCGACGGACTGGGGAGTGTGCGAGGAGATCGTCGACGCCGCAGACCGTGCCGGTGGGGCGATCAAGGTGGTCCCGAACGAACTCTGGCTGACCTCGGACGAAGAGTTCGACCTTTGGGCGACAGGCAGAACGTCGTTGCGTCTCGAATACTTCTATCGAGCCGTCCGGGCTACCCGGGGCTGGCTCATGGACGGAG
>CALHIO010000124.1 GCA_938030915.1 uncultured Gemmatimonadota bacterium | reverse complement strand
CCTCGCCGTCGTGCTGGCCTCGCTCGCTCAGGTCGCTCCGGCATCCGCTCAATCACTTTCCGAAGCGACCCTCGCCAATCTGGAGTACCGTGAACTCGGCCCCACCCGGCAGAGCGGTCGCTTCGTCGACATCGCCGTACCGAGTGACGATCCCCACACCTTCTACATCGCCACCGCATCCGGGCACCTGTGGAAGACGACGAATCGAGGCATCACCTTCGACGTCCTCTTCGACGACATGCCGGACGTCTTCTCGATCGGAGCGATCGCGGTCGCACCATCCAATTCGGACGTCCTCTATCTGGGCTCCGGCGAGGCCAACAACTCGCGCTCGTCCTACTGGGGCAACGGGGTCTACAAATCGACGGACGCGGGTGAGTCGTGGACGAATATCGGCCTTCCGATGTCGCAGCACATCGGCCGCATCGTCGTGCATCCGACGAACCCGGACGTCGTGTATGTCGCCTCGCTAGGACCGCTCTATTCGGACGGAGGCGAGCGCGGCCTGTACAAGTCCACGAATGGTGGACGGAGCTGGGAGCGTGTACTGAACCATCGCTCGGAGGGCCGGGACATCGGCGTCGTCGACGTCGTCATGGATCCGACCGACCCGAACACCCTGTACGCCGCGACCTACGACAAGGTGCGACTGCCCTTCACCTTCGATCTCGGTGGCCCGGGCAGTCGCCTTTTCAAGACGACCGACGCGGGCGAAAACTGGATCCAGATCGGCCAGGGCCTTCCGGAGGGCATGCTCGGCCGCATCGGCGTCGACGTCTACCAGCGCGACCCCAACGTGCTCTACGTGACGATCGAGAACGCGAACAAGGAGGGCATGTCCGACGACGAACGTCGGCAGGAGCTCCTCGATCACATGTCCTCACGCGGCATGGTCGGCGGTGAAGTGTATCGCTCCGAAGATGCGGGGCTGACGTGGGACAAGGTCAGCCCGGACGGCCAGTCGATCGGAGGCGCGCCCGCGTACTACTACGGCCAGATCATCATCGACCCCAACGACTCGGACATCGTGCACGTGCTGTCCGCTGCGTCATGGGGCACGTACGACGGGGGCGAGACGTGGGAGCGCCGCCCGTATGGCTTCGGAGGCGACGATCACGCGCTGTGGATCAACCCGGACGACTCCCGCCACATCATCCTCGGCTACGACCACGGGATGGGGGTTTCGTACGACGGCGGGGAACACTGGTACCACCCCGACTTCCAGTCGCTCGCCCAGTTCTACGCCGTGGGCGTGGATAATTCCTACCCGTACCGGGTCATGGGCGGCCTCCAGGACAACGGCTCGCACATGGCATACCACACGAACCCGGCCGGTGGCCCCGTCTATTTCGAACAGTGGGAGCGCGTCGGTGGTGGTGACGGGATGTACAACGAGATCGAGTGGTGCGAGAACCGCTACCTCTACAACGAGTCGCAGTTCGGCCCCATCCGACGAACCGACCTGCTCACCGGCGAGGTGAAGGCGATCCGTCACGACGACCCGGACATGCGGTGGAACTGGAATTCGCCGATTCTGATCTCCCCGCACGATTGCAACGTGATCTTCCACGCGGGCAACATGGTGCTGCGCTCGGAGTTCCGGGGTGAGACGTGGGAGGTCATCAGCCCCGACCTGACCAAGGACGATCCGGCCACCCAAACCACGGGTCGCGGCGGTGACGGGAACATCCAGTACGGCACCATCACGACCATCGACGAGTCGCCGCTCAAGGCAGGCGTCATCTGGGCGGGGACCGATGACGGCAACGTCCAGGTGACCCAGGATGGGGGCGAGACGTGGACGCTCCTGAACGACAACATCCCGAACAACCCGGAGTACTGGGTCAGCCGCGTCGAGGCGTCACATCACGAGCTCGGCACGGCGTACGTCACGTATACGGGCTACCGCCGCGACGACTTCCGGCCTTTCGTCTACAAGACGACCGACTTCGGTGCGAGCTGGACGGATATTTCGTCGAATCTGCCCGACGGTCCGGTCAACGTGATCCGTGAGCACCACCAGAACCCGGACCTCCTCTTCCTCGGAACGGAGTTCCAGGTATGGGTTTCGAACACCGGCGGTGACACCTGGGTGAGTATGAAGCTCGACATGCCCACGAGCCCGGTGCACGACATCAAGATCCAGGAGCGTGACAACGACCTGGTCGTCGCTACCCACGGCCGCGGGATCTACATCGCGGACCTCGCCCCGCTCGCCGAACTGACTCCGGCCGTCATGGCAGGCGACGCGTTCTTCTTCACGCCCGAGCCCGAGGTTCGGTGGGTCGCCCACGACCGTACCAACTACTCCTTCTCCAACTTCGAGGGCGAAAGCGAGGAGCCGGGTGCATCGCTCTTCTTCTACCTGCAGAACGATGCCGACGTGACGTTGACGGTGTATCAGGGCCAGCTCGCGGTCTCCGAGATCGAGCACGAGGCAACGGCAGGCATCAACGTCGTCCAGTGGGACATGCTGAAGAAGATCGAGCGCAGCGCGGAGGAACAGGAGCGCATCCGTGCCGAGCGCCAGAATCAGGGCGGCGGCGGATTCCGCGGGCGTCAGCGCGGTGACACGACCCGCTTCGCGATCAGTGACGCAGCGCCCGGCACCTACCGCGTGGTTCTCTCCGCGAACGGCATGGAGCTGGAACGGTCGGTGACGATCCTCAAGGACGAGTGGTGGCAGAAGCGGCGCTGACGCCACCGCCGTCGCCAGAGACCAGACAGGCGGGCTCCGCGTTCGACGCGGGGCCCGCCTTCACAGCACGGCCGAAGAGTCCCGCATCCCGACACCCGATGGGCGTCCCGCGTACTCACCCGGGTGTCGATGATGTGCATGCCCCGACACGCGCAGCCACCAGATCCCGTTGCTCGATGGCAATCCCGATCTGATCCGCGAAGTAGTCACCGCTCCCGCCGATCCCCAACTCGGTGAGCGGAGACCCGAGCGTGGCCTCGATCGTCTGCCATACCGGGCACGGGATCTCGATCACCTCATCGGTCTGATCGATTTCTCCGGAGTCATCCAGGTCGTACTGGCTGACGAGTCCGTTCTTCACGGCATTCGCCCACCGCACGGAGCCAGGTTCGGTCCCGCTGGTCGACCGTGCGATCTCGGCCGCCGTCAGCAGGTCCAGAAAGTTGCTGAGGCCTTCGGGCACGACAGGACCCGACGCGGCGTCAGCTGTCCGCGCGGATGCCTGTACGCACCCACTCGCACGGGCGAGGAGCTCCTCACGCAGGCTCGCCGAGACGCCGATGTGGTCACCGGCGTAGAGGTCGCCAGCGAGAAAGCCCATGCCGTACGTGTACTCCGGATGCGTCGCGGCCATCGCCTGCCACACATCACACGGGACCGATCGAATTTCGATCGTACGATCCAGGAGGCCCGAACCGTCCCGGTCGAAACGGTTCTGCATGATCGCACGAACCGCCTCCGCCCACTGCGCGGGCGTCGTCCCGAGCCGACCGGCCTCCTGCAGGATTTCCCCGGCCGCCTCGAGCCGAACGAACCGTTCCACCGCCTCCGGAAGCGCATTGCCCGTCTCCGGTTCGGGGACGGCCGCCGGGTCGGTCGGGGGCGGGTCACGCCCGGCGAGGCATGCACTGGCGCGCAGCTGCCCCGGCGCCCGGACGTTATCCGAGATGTTGAACACGACATCACCGACGTACGGGTCGCCGGTATCGCCGAAGCCATACCGGCTCAAGTAGTCGGGGAAGGCTTCGTTCAGGGCACTCCACACCGCACACGTCGGGGCATCGATCTCGTCTGCCTGATCGATCGCACCCGATCGGTCGAGATCGTACGAGCCGAGGAGCACGGTCTGCGCGGCGAGAATGCGCATCTGTTCACTCGGCAACTGCGTCATCCCCTGGAGCGCCCGATCCACCGTGACCACCGCCTGCCCCGTCGCCTCGAGCGAAAGCCCCGTTCCGGTCGCGTTCTGGCCTGGCACGTAGCCGACCCTTCGAAGCATCTGCAGAACGGCCGCAATCGCCGTGTCGGGGACGAACTCCGGGCGAGGCGCGTACGTCATCGAGGGACGATTGTAGTCCCAGAGCTGGAAGGTGAAGCCGACCGAATCACGCTGGAACAGAAGCGCGACCGGAAGATCCCGATAACTGCGCTCCACGGCCTGGACGAGATCGTAGAGGAGTGCCCCCTCGGCGAGCCGGGTGCTGTCCGTCTCGCTGCCGATCAAGGAGCCGAGCGCGGAGGCCGACATGTTTCCCGAGTCCATGCGGTACTCCACCTCGGGCGCCCAGCTGCTCATGATCGCCTGCACCGAATCCGGCAGGAACGCGGGAATGGTAAAGACCTCGACGGACGGAAACGCGATCATCACGTCGTCCGGCCCGAAGCCGTTCTGGGTCACATCGATGACCTGGAGGCGACTCGGGAGCGTCGCCGGCTCGACGAAGAGCTCGAAGAGCAGGTAGTCGATCATCGCCGAGTCCGTCACCTGGACGACCGGGCGTGTGACCTGCGAGAAATCGATATCCGGGACCTGTGCGTGAAGGTCCGCACCAGACGACGCGACCAGCAGGGCTCCGGTGAGCGCGAAAAGGCGAACCGGACTCCGCTCAGCCACCGCGCAGCGCCCGGTACGCGTCGCGATAGCGGCGCGCCGCGTCGAAGTCACCAGTGCGGCGATGCAGCTCCATGAGCAGGCGATACAGCTCACCCCGCTGCTGATCGTTCAATGAAGTCTCGTCGGCCAGCGCCAGATTGGCGTTCTCCAGCGCGGCCTCGACGTTCCCCTGCAGGAGACGCGCAGACTCGAATTGTGCCACGGCACGGCCGGACCACGGGAACGTCGTCGCCTGGGTGAAGTACTTGAGCGCCGTCCGACGGTCACGCTGCTCCACTCGAAAGCCCCGGCCGAGGTTCACGAGGAGGGTTCCGAAGTCGTCGAAGTAACGGGCGTACGCCTGGTCCGACGGCACTCCGTCCGGCCCCGTCGGCGCGCGCGCCACCAGGGCCTGGAGACGATTCGCGGCCTCCTCGTTGTCGCCGAGGTTGTACTCCACGATGCCGAGCCGCCAGTCGATCTCGTCGATGGCTGTCTGAGCGCTGAGATCCGGCAGGAGCGCCGCATATCCGCTGCGCGCTCCGGCCAGGTCCCCTCCCTGTTCGAGCGTCAGGAGCGAATCCCGCGTAAACGCAGAGCGCAGATTCTGGTCGTCCCACGCCATCCACTCGAGTTCACCGTTGACGTAAGCGCTGTCCTCCACCGTCGGCGCGAAGTCGAGGGCACGTTGGTACCCCTCGAGCGCACGCCCGGCGTCGAGGCGCTGCACATGCATGTCCGCCTGAGCCTGTGTGTACGCATATACCGTCGCGGAGTCGAGCGGCTGCGGGTCGTCGATGACGAGGTCGTACGTCGCGAGGTAGACCTCTTCCGCCTTCTCGTAGTTGAGGGCCGCTCCGTCCCAGTTCTCCACGTAGAAGTAATTGTTCGCCAGCATGGCGAAGACACCGTGCTGATCCGGTGTGAGCAAAGCGAGCTTCTCGAGCTCGTCGATCGCCCTCTGGTACTGTTCGGCCCGACCCAGCCGCCGTGCCTGAAGCTCGTACACCTGCGCGAGCCACACGCGGCTGCGCGTGTCGAAGGGGTTCAGCTGGAACGAGCGCTCCAGCGAGATCTCGGCACTGTCGAGCAGAACCCCCGACTCTCGTGCGAGGGCCTCCTCGTCGAGATCCGACGACCGAATGAGCGAATCGAGCTGCACCAGCGCGACACCACCCTGATTGGCGGCCTCCCGAGCCTCCAGCGAATCCGCCTCGGAAACCATCTCGTCGGCTTCGATCAACTCCGACATGACGAGCCACATCGAATCGGTGCGCTCGACGATGAGACGCGCGTCCTCCTGAAGCGCGAACGCCTGCGTCTCGTCGGCCTCGGACACGAACGACGCGTCCGCAATCGAATCGACCTCCATCGCCGTCGTCGAGTCCACGCCAGCCGGCACCGACCGAACCGGCATCGGTGCGGGAGGCGGAGTCTCC
>CALHIO010000123.1 GCA_938030915.1 uncultured Gemmatimonadota bacterium | reverse complement strand
CTGCGCTTCGTCCCCTCCGAGCCGACGAGCTCGAGCCACTCGCCACTGGTGCGTGGATTCTCGGCGCGGGTGGAGGTGGAGATCCCTACCACGCGTTCCTGAATCTGAAGCGCCTGTACGAGCAGGGGACGGTCATTACGCTCATGCAGCCCGAAGCGCTGGCGGACGATGCACTCGTGGCTCCAGTGTCCACGATGGGTGCTCCGCTGGTCGGAGAGGAGCGCCTGAAGGATCCTGCCGTGGCTGCACTCGCCGTGACGCAGATGGAGGAATTCCTGGGGCGTTCCTTCGACGCGGTGATGTCTCTGGAGATCGGCGGGTCGAACGCGTTTCAGCCGCTTCTGGTCGCGGCCGTCACCGGACTTCCTGTTCTCGACGCGGACACGATGGGCCGCGCGTACCCCGAGGCCCAACACTCGAGCTTCGCCATTGGGGATCTTCAGCCGTATCCGCTGACGCTGGCCGACATCCGCGAGAACGCGGTCGTAGTCTCCCGGGTCGCGAGCTGGACGTGGATGGAGCGGATCAGCCGCAAGGTGTGCACCGAAGTCGGTTCCGTGGCGGCTACCTGCAAGGCTCCGCGTACCGGCCGGGAGGTGAAGGAGTGGGGCGTGCTTCATACCGTGACGCAGGCGATCGAGCTCGGGCGGGCGGTGCTCGATGCGCGGGCAGCCAAGATCGATCCGGTTCAGGCGGTCGTTGACCACGCCGGGGGGCGGTTGCTCTTCCGCGGGAAGGTGATCGACGTGAGCCGGCGTGCGACCGAGGGCTTTCTGCGCGGGACTGCGCGGGTGGCCGGGCTGGACGACAATCGAGACTCCGGGCTCCGCGTCGACTTTCAGAACGAGTTCACCGTGGCGTGGATCGATGAGGACGTCGCCGCGACGGTTCCGGACATTATCTGTGTCCTCGACTCGACGACCGGTGAGGCAATCGGGACGGAAGCGCTGCGGTACGGCCAGCGCGTGAGCATCATCGGCCTCCCCGCGCCGGAGGTGCAGACGACACCCAAGGGACTGCAGCACGTCGGCCCGCGTGCATTCGGGTACGATCTCGATTTCCGGTCGCTCTTCGAGGACGGCGCGTGAGCATCGTACCCGTGGCTGCGGAGGTGCCGAGATGAGGCGCATCGGTGTGGACGTCGGGGGCACGAACACCGACGCGGTCCTCGTCGAAGACGATCGTGTGCTCGAATCGGTGAAGACGCCGACGACCCACGATGTCACGACCGGCGTCGCAGACTCGTTGCGACGACTCGTGGACCGACTGGGTGGGGCTGCCGGTCGTCTCGACGCTGTCATGATCGGCACGACCCACTTCACCAACGCGGTCGTGCAACGACGTGACCTTGCACCCGTTGCCGCCGTCCGAGTCGCACTTCCGAGTGGACGGTCGCTGCCGCCGTTTGTCGATTGGCCCGACGATCTACGCACGCTGGTCGCCGGTCGGGTTTTCATGATCCGGGGCGGACACGAATACGACGGACGGCCCCTCGACACCTTCGACGCCGAGGCGGTGCGGGCGGCTGCGCGCGAACTGCGGGAGACGGACATTCGCTCTGTGGCGATCAGTGCGGCCTTTTCTCCTCTGGTACCGGACTGTGAGGAGTGGACCGCGGACATCCTGCGGGAAGAGATCGAAGACGTGCGTGTGACGCTCTCGCACGAGCTCGGGCGGATCGGACTCCTCGAACGTGAGAACGCCGCGCTCCTGAACGCAGCCCTCATGCCCCTCGCAGACCGGACGACCCGGGCGTTCACCGACGCCGTGGCACAGTCGGGTATCGACGCGCCGCTGTACCTCACGCAGAACGACGGGACCGTACTGCGCGCCGAGCAGGCGAAGGCGTTCCCCGTCTACTCGTTCTCGTCCGGGCCAACCAACAGCATGCGGGGTGCCGCATTCCTGTCCGGGCTCGAGGACGCGATGGTCGTGGACGTAGGCGGCACGACGACGGATGTCGGTCATCTGAAGTCGGGGTTTCCACGCGAGGCCAATCGGACCGTCGAAGTCGGTGGGGTTCGCACGCTCTTTCGCATGCCGGACCTGCTTTCCCTGGGACTCGGCGGCGGATCGATCGTCGATGTCGACGCGCGTACCGTCGGGCCTCTGAGTGTCGGACATCGACTCACACGGGAGGGCAGGGTGTTCGGCGGCTCCGTGCTGACGGCGACGGATGTCGCGGTGGCTGCCGGGTTTGTGGAGATCGGCGATGCCGGGCGTGTGAACTCTCTGAAACCGGACGTCGTGGCGTGGTTCGACCGTGTGCGACGGGCCGTGGTCGAAGAGGGGGTGGACCGGATGAAGGCGACGGCTGACCCTCTGCCACTTCTGGCCGTCGGCGGAGGCGCCTTCCTCGTGCCGGACCGAATGCCGGGCATCAGCGAAGTCCTTCACGTGCCCCATGGTGAAGTGGCCAACGCAGTGGGCGCCGCGATCGCCCAGGTGAGTGGGGAGGTCGACCAGGTGTTCAGCGGCATGTCGCGGGAAGCTGCGATCGCGGAGGCGGAGGTGATCGCGCGCCGGCGAGCGGCCGACGGCGGGGCTGATCCCGGCACCGTCGACGTGGTCGAAATCGAGGATCTCCCATTGGCGTATCTGCCGGGCGACGCGCGCCGAGTCCGGGTCCGGGTCGTCGGGGATGCAGCCTCGGATCGGGACGCCGCGTCCGGTCTCTAGTAGTCGACATCCAGTTCCGGTCCGGGCCCCCTTTCCGGCTGCGAAGGCCCCACCGACATTCCCGCCCCTCCCGTACCCACACCGGAGTCGGTCATGAAGTTGTATCGCCCTACTCTAGGCGCCTTCGCCCTGCTCGTCGTCCTGGGTTCGCCGGACGGGCTGAGTGCCCAGGCAGTCGCCGAGGAATTCGATTCCCTCCATTTCCGCTCGATCGGGCCGGCGACGATGTCTGGTCGCATCTCGGACCTGGCGGTTTACGAGGCCAACCCGGCCATC
>CALHIO010000122.1 GCA_938030915.1 uncultured Gemmatimonadota bacterium | reverse complement strand
GGAGATCCTACGAATCGGTCTCGACCCGCTGTCGCTCGACTCGCCCGTCGGCGACGAGGACGAGTCCAACCTCGCCGACTTCATCAAGGACGAAATCGCCGCAGCCCCGGTCGACGTTGCCGCTCGCCACCTGCTGGCCTCGGCCGTTGGTGACGTTCTGGTCGAGTTGAGCGACCGGGAGCAGGAGGTCGTACGACTTCGTTTCGGTCTCGAGGACGGCCGTCCCCGCACGCTCGAAGAGGTCGGCCGGCAGTTCGGCGTCACGCGCGAACGGATCCGCCAGATCGAGGCCAAGACACTTGCCAAGCTTCGACACCCACACCGCTCAGATCGGCTCCGGGACTATCTCGAAGGCGCCTGAGAATCCGCTCACCCAGGACCGCCATCCGCGTCGGTCCTGATACCCTTCGCAGCCGACCTTCCGGGGTAGCTCAGCTGGCAGAGCGTCGGACTGTTAATCCGCAGGTCGTGGGTTCGAGCCCCACCCCCGGAGCCAAAAGAACGACCCGCACTTTTGTGCGGGTCGTTTCGTTTCTGCGGCGAGGTCCCGGCTTGCCCTGCGGTGGGCAGGGCCTGGTGTCGGGGTGCGGATCGAGGGGTCCGGATCGACCGGTAGAGTCCGGGCGGGCCCGTAGCTCAATGGTCAGAGCAGGCGACTCATAATCGCTCGGTCGTGGGTTCGATTCCCACCGGGCCCACCAGCGACTTAGGCGTCCTTGTCGACGTCGATGCGGGCGTAGGCCGAGTGGTTGTGGATCGACTCGAAGTTTTCCGACTCGACGGAGTACGCCCGGACCCGGGGATCTGCGGTGAGTCGAGCGGCGACATCGCGGACGAGATCTTCGACGAACTTCGGGTTCTCGTAAGCACGCTCGGTCACGTACTTCTCGTCTTCACGCTTCAAGACGCCCCAGAGTTCGCAGGAGGCTTCCTGTTCGGCGATCTCGATGAGATCCTCGAGCCACATCCCGCCGTCGACCTTCACGTTCATCGTGATGTGCGAGCGCTGGTTGTGGGCGCCGTACTCCGAGATGGCCTTCGAGCACGGGCAGAGGCTGGTGGCGCCGACGAGCACCTTGACCCAGGTGTCGATGCGGCCGTCGATCTTTTCGCCCACGAAGGTGACTTCGTAGTCGAGCGTGCTCGGCATGCCGCTCACCGGTGCGAGTTTGGTGACGAAGTACGGGAAGCTCAGCTCGATGTGGCCGTCTTCCGCATCGAGTCGGTCGACCATGGCGGTGACCATGGCGCCGAAGTTCGTGGCGTCGATCGGGCGATCGTGTTCGTTCAGCAACTGCACGAAGCGGGACATGTGCGTGCCCTTCACGTCTTCAGGGAGGTTCACATACATGCTCGCCGTGGCGATCGTGTGCTGCAGCCCGCCCGAACGCTCGCTGACACGAACCGGATGACGGATGTCCTTGATCCCGACGCGGTTGATCGGGATGCGACGGGTGTCAGCCCGGCCCTGCACGTCCTCGATCGTCATGCTGGCGGTGTCGGGCAGGGAGGTGATGGTCATGTTGGTTGTACTCCGTCGTGGAATCGCCGTGGCGGTGGGTGTCGCTGCGCCGAAGCGCATGTCCGACGCTGTGGGTTACGGAATCGACGAAGAAGGCGGATGCAGCGCCTTGCCCGTGGCCTTCGCTGATCCGGGAACGCGCCGACGCGATTTTGTGCGCTGGGTCGAATCCATTGCGGAGGTTGCAACCGTAATGACAAGCAGAGCGCCCCGAGGTGGGGAGCCCCGCGACCCTATTTGGGAGTGCCCGTGAACGAAGGTGACATCGTCGACGACTTCGAGTTGCTCGACCAGCACGGCCAGTCGGTCACGCTGAGCGACCTCGTCGAAGCCGGCCCGGTCGTCGTGTTCTTCTACCCGAAGGCCATGACCCCTGGTTGAACCATGGAAAGCTGCCATTTCCGCGATCTGGCCTCCGAGTTTGCCGAACTTGGAGCGTCACGAGTGGGAATCAGCGCTGATCCGGTGGATCGGCAGAAGAAATTCGATGACAAGAACGGCCTTGGCTTCCCGCTGCTGAGCGACCCCGACCGCAAGGTTCACAAGCAGTTCGGAACGAAGCGGATGGGTCCGCTGTCTGGGAAGCGAGCCACGTTCGTCATCGCGACGGATTTCCGTCTCGTGAAGGTGATCCGCAGCGAGACCAACATGCTCACCCACGCCGATGGGGCGCTCGAGGCGCTGAGGTTGCTGAAGTCGCCGGCCTGACGTTCGACCAGCGGTAGCGAATTCAGCTGAGGGTGTCGTCGAGCCAGACAGGCGCGCGTTCGAGCAGGAACTCGGCCACGTTGGCGCACCCGTCGAGGACCTCGCAGAGGACTTCCTGTCCGAGATAGATCCGTGCGAGGGAGATTTCGACCCGCGTCGTGATCGCGATGGCGCGGTCGGCAGCGTCGGTCACGGCAGCGAAGCTGTCGACAGCGCTCACGTCCAGCGGAAGGACCGTCCCGCCGATCCCTGCGAGATCCGTGGCGAGGATCAGCAGGTCGGGGCTGGCGGGGAGTGGCGGCAGGGCGAACGAGAAGGTGGCGGGAAAGGCGATTGAGCTGTCGGGTTCGCCGGTTTCGCCCACGCGAGCGACCTCGTCCTCGAAGGCGATCAGCGTTCGCGGGTCGACTTCGATGGCGACGTGGAGATCGAGCGGACCATCGCACGCTTGATCGGGGTGCAGATCGATTTCCCACGTCTGGCGGTTCGTGTAGGTCTCGATGAAGTGGCGTTCGTCGTGAACATGGAACCCGTGCTCGGCGACGTGGTCCTTGA